>NZUX01000003.1 GCA_002703645.1 Fidelibacterota bacterium
AAAAGATGATTATTTTGTTAAGAGAAAACTTTATCCCAATGTTGATTTCTATTCTGGGATTATTTATCGTGCCATGGGAATTCCAACCAATATGTTTACTGTGATGTTTGCTCTTGGTAGACTGCCTGGATGGTTAGCGCATTGGAGAGAAATGATTATGGAAGGACAAAGAATTAATAGGCCTAGACAAATTTATACTGGTGCTGTTAAGAGGGATATGTAGTTGAAAGAATATCAAGATTTAGTTAAATATGTAATTGATAATGGATTTAGAAAAGAAAACAGGACGGGTGTTGACACCTTGTGTACTTTTGGATATCATTATAAAGTTGATTTAGCTAAAGGATTCCCGCTTTTAACAACAAAAAAAATATTCTTTAAATCTGTAATCAGAGAGCTTCTATGGTATTTATCCGGNGAAACACATATTAGAAATCTTCGAGAGCATACTAANATATGGGATGCCTGGACATCAGAANATGAAGATTGGGAAATTGGAAGAATGTATGGCTATCAATGGGTTAATTGGGAAAAATATACTANGTCAGATAATCCAGATTTATATGAAAAAAGTCATATTAACCAGATTGAATATGTTATTGATTTNNTAAAAAATTCACCAGACTCTAGAAGGATGGTTGTTACAGCATGGAANCCATCTGTACTAGATGAAATTGCCNTACCAAGCTGNCATGCTTTTTTTATATTTAATGTTATAGATGGTAAGNTAAACTGTCACCTTACTCAGCGTAGCGGTGATATTGGNCTTGGTATTCCTTTTAATNTAGCATGTTATGCAGCTCTNACTCAGATGATTGCNCAGGAAGTTAATTTAGAGCTAGGAGAGTTTTCNCATTATATAAATGATGCACATATATANGTNAATCATATTGATGGNTTAAAAGAGCAATTGAAACGTGAACCAATGGANNTNCCNAAACTNAAAATTGCAAAAAAACCATTTTGGAATCTTGAATTTGATGATTTTGAATTACAAAACTATAAGCACCANCCTGTTATTAAGTTTGAAGTAGCTGTATAATATGAATATCAATATGATTTGGGCACAAGATATCAATAATGCTATTGGTAAAGATGGTGATTTGCCTTGGCGTATTCCTGAAGATCTTAAAAATTTTAAAAATATTACCAATAATGCTACCATTATAATGGGCAGAAAAACCTGGGATAGCCTACCCATTAAACCTTTACCAAATAGAAGAAATATTGTTATTAGTAGCATGGAGCAGAAAGATGTTGAAAGCTATACATCGATTGAAAAATGTATAGATTTATTAACTAATACTGAAAAAGATTTAGATGTATATATTATTGGAGGGATGTCTATTTATAAATTTTTTTATGAATACGCCAATACGTTATATATAACATTTATTGATCAAAGTTATCCAGATACAGACACCTTTTTTCCTATAAGTTTAAAACAGATAAAATCAGATTTTAATCTTGAATCTAAAACTGATATTGATAAAATAATTAGTTTCACTAAATGGGTTCGTAAATAATTAATTTTTTCATATGGATTATTCTAGTTTGTTTATGGAATTTTGGTGTTCCTAATGCTACGCCAATCTATGATGTTATAGCTGCTTTGATATTATCATTTATCGCAAAAATAAAATTTAATTAATAATAATAATAAACGCACCGATTAGCGCAATCAAAAAGCTTACCAACATTTTTTTTGTAAACTTATCTTTTAGTATTAACCATCCAAAGAATGCTATAAATATTGTAGAGGTCTGATTAAGAATACTTGCAATAGATGCGGTGGTTTTTGCCATACCAACAATCCACATTGCAAATCCAACATATGTTCCAAGAAATGACCCAACTAAAATTATTGGCCATAGTCTTTTATTTGATAGTTGGTTTTTGATATCATTTTTATTAATCATTATAGACATCGTTATATATGATAATAAGGTGCCGGGAATAAGTCTATATAAAATCATCCAAAGTTGAGCATCTATCGAATCTGCAAACTTTGTTAATATTGGTTTGATTATTACAATACCTATCGCCATTAAAGAGTAGGCGATAATTCCCAGTATTAATCCATTATTAATATTTTGGCCTTCATTTTTATTAGAGTCTAAGGAAAGATAAAATATCGATCCTAAAATAAGAACACCACCTAAAATATGAATCAGAGTAAGAGTTTCACCTAAAATAAAATAAGCAAGAATAATAACTACGGGGCTATATATAGTATTAAGGATAGCGCTTTTAGATGTTCCTAGTATATTTAAAGATTTTAAAAAAAGTACATCTGCAATTGTAATGCCAATAATCCCGCTTAAAATAAGCATAAAGCTGTCTGTCATATTCAAATGATATATAATTGAATTATCAGCAAAAAAGATACATGTTATTAAAAATAGAAAAGTTCCAATTGTATTTTTAAGTGGATTTAATATATAAGGAGAAATAGTATTTCCTATAATTTTAAATAATGATACAGAAATACCCCATGTAATTGCGCTACCAAGCGATAATATTTCTCCAATTGGCATATTAGTTTGGTAGGTCACCTTTTAATAGTGAATTCAATCCATTCTCATCTATAATTTGGATACCCAATTCACTGGCTTTTTTAAATTTAGAACCTGGATTTTCTCCTAAAACTAAATATGATGTATTCTTACTTACAGACCCTGAGACCCTTCCTCCTAATTCTTCAAGTATTTTTTTAATTTGAGATCTACTTAAATTTTTAAATGAACCTGTAATAACAAATGATAATCCATTAAATTGTTTTGAAATCTTATTTTCTTTAAATGTCAATCCTTGCTTAATACATTCATTAATATCATCTATATGGTTTTGATTATTAAAATAACTTTCAATGGATTCTGCCATTATTTCTCCTATCTCATGTATTTTACTTAACGATTCTTTCGTAGCAGATGAAAGTTTAGTAATATCTCTATCAAACTCTTTTTCAAGTAGCTTACATGCATGAGTACCAACGTTTCTAATTCCTAGTCCGTTTAAGAATCTTGAAAACTCTGTATTTTTAGATGTATTAATTGANTCAAGAATATTCCTAATTGATTTATCAGCCATACGCTCAAGGCCTTCAAGGTCTGAGTAGCTTAATTTGAATATATCACTATATCTATTTATAAGTTTATTATCTATGAGCATATTAATAAGCTTATCTCCTACTCCATCAATATCCATGCAATTTTTAGAAACAAAGTGTTTCATCCTTCCTTTAATTTGTGCTGGACATTCTTTTTTATTTATACATCTGAGTACCGCATCTCCCTCAGCACGTTTTGTAGGGCTATTACATATAGGACANAAATTAGGTAGTTGATAACTATGNTTATTTTNATCTCTCTTATCTTTTATTACTTTAACAACTTCTGGTATAACATCGCCAGCTCTTTGAATAATAACCGTATCATTAATTCTAATATCTTTTCTATTAATTTCATCTTGATTATGAAGAGTTGCATTAGAAACAATAACCCCGCCTACATTAACAGGATCTAATTTTGCTACAGGTGTAATTGCACCAGTACGACCAACACTCGCAATAATATCAATAATTTTTGTAGTTTCTTGTTGAGATTTTAATTTTCCTGCGATCGCCCATCTTGGAGATCTACTTCTTTCACCTAATTGTTTTTGTTCATCAAATGAATTTACTTTAATAACAACTCCATCTATATCATAGTCTAGATTATTTCGAATGGATTCAAGTTTATCGTAGTATTTAATTATATCATCAATACCTTTACCTATTTTAATGAGATTATTTACAGGTAAACCCAGTTTTGGCATGCAGTCAATTAGCTCTTTTTGTGTATTAACATTCAGATTTTCTTGTAGTCCGATAGAGTAAAAGTTAATTCTAAGCGGGCGATTAGCTGTAATTTTGGGATTAAGCTGCCGAAGGCTACCAGCTGCACAGTTTCTTGGATTTGCAAATATTTGTTTTTCTTCATTTTCTCTCTTTTGATTTAGTTTTTTAAAATCAGCATGATTTATAAAAACTTCCCCGCGAAATTCAATTATACCTGATGTATCATAATCTGAATCAAGTAGCTTTAAAGGAATTGCCTTAATGGTTTTAAGATTTAAACTTACATCTTCTCCTTTAACTCCATCTCCTCTAGTTGATCCATAAATAAATTGACCATCTTTATAGACAACTTCAACAGCGAGCCCATCTAGTTTTGGCTCCATTGAGTATTCAATACTATTATTAGTATTAAGAAGCTTTTTAATTTGCAAATCAAAGTCAATAAGCTCTTGATGATTCATTGCATTTGCAAGAGAAAGCATAGGGATACTATGCTCTATTGTTTTGAATTTTGATGTAGGTTGTGCACCTATACGCTTTGTAGGAGAAGTTTCTAGAGAAAATTGTGGATACTCTTTTTCAATAGACTCCAGCTCTCTTAGAAGCTTATCGTACTCTGAATCTGATATTTTGGGGTTATCATAAACATAGTAGTCTATGTTATGCTGTTCTATTTTTTGTGTAAGAAATAATATTTTTTCTTGGGGATCCATAGAAAAAAATTAATCTAAAATACTAGTATATCGCTCGCCTCTGTCACATAGTATTGTAAATACAATGCCATCTGGATTATTTTTTTCTACCCATCTTTCAGATGCAAGAATATTTGCACCAGCTGATATTCCAACTAATAGTCCATTTTCAAGTGCAAGTTTTTTACATCTATCTTTTGCATCTTGCGTTGATATGGGTATGATTTCATCAATTTTATCAAGATCAACAAGAAATTTAGATCCATCTCCAATTCCTTGTATACCATGAGGACCTTTTTCCCCACCACTCATAACAGCAGATTCTGCAGGTTCTACAGCAATCATTTTAACTCTTGAATCGAATTGTTCAAAACCCTTTTGAACTCCCATGATTGTTCCACCTGTCCCTGTCCCAGCAACAAAAGCAGATATATATTTTCCTATTGTTATAGAATGACTTAATAATTCTTTAAAAGTTGTTTTACTGTGACACTCGATATTAAGAGGATTCGTAAATTGATTGAGTGTAAAATAGCCTTCTTTTTCAACCATTTGATCTTTAAGTAAAATAGCTGCATCGAAATCTCCTTCTCCAACTTCAATGAGCTCTGCACCAAACATTCTAAGTAAGACTTTTCTTTCTTCAGACATGTCACAAGGCATCACAATTTTTACATTATATCCTCTTTCTGCTGCAATCATTGCAAGCGCAATACCAGTATTACCGCTAGTTGCCTCAATGATTGTATCTCCTGATTTTATTAAATTATTTTCTTCTGCATCATCCAGTATCCATTTTACTGGACGATCCTTTATGGAGCCTCCAGGATTGACAGATTCTAATTTTGCATAGATTTTATCTGATAGTCTTACAAACGGGGTATTACCAATAAAATCAGATACTAATCTTGATTGAAGCTCATCGTGCTTACCTTTAAATATTCTTTTAGTTTCCATAATATAGAAATTACCTATTTTTGGAGTGATTCTTCTAATAAAACTTGAAGTTGTTTTGTTATTGTATAATTTGATTCCCACTTATCCCAATAGCATGGTAAAACACCAACAACACTTGAGCAAATAAACGCTTCATCCATAGTATTAACATCATTGATTAAAATTTTTCTTTCAGAATATTTTAAATTAACTTTGCTTGATAATTCAGATATAATTTTTCGTGTTGTTCCAGGTAATATTCCAAGATTTAATGAGGGAGTAATTAGTTCATTATTTTTTATAAAAAATATATTTCTCATTGCACACTCAGTAATAGTTTTATCATTATTATAGAATACAACTTCAAAAGCATCTTCCTTATTTGCATCTTCTATAGCCATCATATTACCTAGATAGTTAATACTTTTAATCGCAGGGTTGAATCGGAGGATTGGATACTTTAATTCATTATAGAATACAACTTTTACGGGCCCCTTAGGTATTGGGTAGATTTTACTAATAGTTATATATATATTAGGATTTAAATCTTTGTCATTTTTATTTTCTAATGAACCTTTAGTAATAATTATTTTTACCAGACCTTCATCTAGCTCATTTATTTTAATAATTTTATTTATATCAGATATAATTTCAGCACGTTTGATTTCATCTAGATTAATTCTTATAAACGAAATACTTCCAAATAATCTATCCATATGCTGATTAAGATTTAACGCTTTTCTATTTACAAATTTAATAGTTTCAAATATTGCATATCCACGCATTAGTCCNTAATCATCAACTGATATTTTAGCTTCATTTGAACTGATTTTTTCACCATTAATTAAATAGTATTTTTTCAACATTCTAAATATTCATCACNTTACTTTTATATATAGCTTCTTTTCTTTCTTCNCTAGCTATTGAATCCCATACAATNCCACCACCTACTGGATAGGTGATATTATTATTATTAACTGTTAAGGTCCGAATCGCAATATTAAAATTCATATCACCGTTATTTGATATATAGCCCATTGATCCGGTATATATCCCACGCGAATATTCTTCAATATCATCAATTATTTCAATAGCTCTTTGTTTTGGAGCTCCTGTTATTGACCCACCTGGAAATAGTGCTCGAAATATATCAATTTCTAGTATATTTTTATTAANTTTTCCTGAAATATCACTAATCATATGATGAATTGTTTGGAATGAATGTACTTTAAATAAATTCTCCGTATTTACACTTCCAAATTCACAAATTTTTCCTAAATCGTTTCTAATAAGGTCAACAATCATAACATGTTCTGCTCTATCTTTTTCTGATTTTTTTAATTCATCAAGAAGCTTTTTATCTTTTATTATTTCATCTGATCTTGTTCTAGTACCTTTGATTGGCGATGAAGATATGATATTATTTTTTTTGAGGAAAAAATTTTCTGGAGATAGGCTAAGTATTTGGTGTGAATTTAAATCTATATATGACCCNAAATTAGGGTTAGAAAATTTTGCTAATGATGCAAATAATTCAATAGGAGAACAGTTTTGATAATGATACTGCATTGGTTGTGTGAAATTTATTTGGTAAACATCTCCAGCTTTTAGATATTCTTTTATGATACTTATTTTATCTTCATATATATCATTACTTGCTAATTCTTGAATTTTATTTATGTTGCATGTTTTTGAATAGAAATCATATAATTCATTTCTTGATACCNTCTTTANTATTTTTGGTTTTCCAAACCATACANNTGGAATTTGTGAATTTGATTTTTTNAAATTTAAATTAGGATAAAATAATTGNTTGGCATCATATGANAAATAGCCTACTGCAGCTATGTTATNACTATTTTTTTTCCATGAANTNATTTTACTTTGTAATTCATCTAGTATATCAATATCATCTAGTTCTTTATCATTAATTGTAAATATATCATCAAATCCCCAAATGATATTATAGTCATCTATACTATTTGAAAATATGATAGCGTTAGGATGTCCGTATTTTTGAATTAACTTTTTCATTTTATTGGAGATTTATATTTATAGCCAAAGCTAGTATAGCTTAGTGTTTGAGGAGATGTTATGGTATATGAAAAGACTTTATTATCNTTTAAAAATTTATTGAGTCCATNCTCNTTAACCTTGTTAAGTGCAATTTGATTTTTTGAACCATCAATTCTATGTTTAATTATTGGTAATTTAGGAGGGGTCCAATCTAATTCAGTGGCAAATAAATTAAATAGGTTATGTATAATGTCTTCATCCCAATCTGGATTTACTTTTAATTCTCTACTTCTAAATTTAAGATGCTTACTTCGTAGCTTACTATATCCAGATATTGCATAAATTGAATTTAATTTAGGATATAAAATTTCACCGACTCTAGTTTCAAAAATTTTTGAATTGATATTATTAAAAAACCATTTCCATGAAAAATCATCCATATATTTTATCCACCGATTAAAGTTATCTTCATAATGTTGTGATTTTAGCCATGCAGAATCACTGTGCAGTATCAGCATTTTGGATAATATTTTTTTTGGGATACTGATATTGTATACCCATAATAAAAATAATATCGTAGACATCGGAAATTTCTTTTTAAAGTTTGAAGAGTTCAAATTAGCAATTATATTTGGATTGCATGATGTATCAAATCCAGGTATATGCTCATCTTTAATAGAAATAATATGTCCACCGATGGCTCTACCTTGTTTAGGAAGAATATTTAAATCAACCCAGATAATATCATTTTTATTTTTTTTAGCATTATCTGATATCCAGATAGATTCCATATCATAGTAGCCTACTAGCTCCCATCCTTTAAAGTGATTTAATAATGATGCGCATATAATTCCATCATAATCAGATGATATAATAAATTGATGTCCAGACTCATTGATCCATGGGTATTTTGAAATAATATCTTCACGATTTAAAATCATCATTAAATATTACTACAATTGAGTATATTTATGGTAAGTTTTTAGTATTAAATGATATCATTTAAGGAGATTTTTATAATGAGAAAATACTTTATTTTATTTTTGGCGATTAATGTTACTTCTTTATATGCATTAATTGGGGGATTAGGTGTCAATGTAGTTCAAGATCAATTTACTATTAAAGCAAAAACGGATACATATACATCCTTAGGATTAGATGAAGAGTTTACTACATCAGAAATTAATAATCCTGTTGGAATTGGAGGGTTCTTATATCTAACCATCATTCCATTTATAGATTTTGAAGCTGGTTATAATTTAACATTTGCAGAATATGAATATAGCTTAGTAGATGAAAGTTTGGCTATTGGTAAAGGAACTTGGTATACATCAGCTCAATATCTATTTTTCTCACCTCCAACGATACGAGCATATATTGGAGCAGGAATGAATGGAACAGATTGGGTGGCGCCAGTTACTGCAGAAAAATTAACAGAATTAGCACTAACTGGAGAGGATACAGATACAGATGCAATATTAGAAGCTCTTTCTGAAAGCTCAAGTGGCTACCATATTGAGCTGGGTGCTCGTTTTAAACCACCATTATTTCCTATGTCAATCAACGGAAATGTAAGATATATAATGGATAAAGATTTTTATAATGATGTAGATGGATATTTAACACTAACAGTGGGATTAGCATTTGCAATATAAATTAAAATTACTTTTATCTTTTCTTATCATTCAATTTTCTTATAGCGAAGTTATAGGTGAGGGGTTGTATGGTGATGAGTTATTTGATTATATCAATGATAACTATCAAGCATCAAATACATTGGGATATAATAAC
>NZUX01000004.1 GCA_002703645.1 Fidelibacterota bacterium
TTAATATCCCCATTTTTTTTCTCTGCTGCTTATAAAAAACTGCATGAGAAAAATTCTTTTTATCAGGACGGAAAAAGCTTATCAAGTCTTGACTTTTATTAATAAATAGAGGGTTATCATGAATAGTGAAATCAAAGTTATTATTATCGTTAAACATTCTTTTTGCTATCCAATTATCAATAGGTTCATAGATACTAACTATTTTAATTGCTTTATCTATCTGTTTAAGGAAAATTCTTATGTCAGATATATCTTCATAGCTATTTACATATATCACCTCTAAACCTTTAGATTCTAGGAATGTCATATATTTTTTCATTGAAGATCGTTGAAATGCTATTTTTTGTTTATGGAATTTATAATAGTTAAAAAAGAGATTCTCTTCTATTAAATATGTTTTAGAACCATTATCAATGAGTTCGCTTTTTCTGAATAACTGATTAGGCAGTATTATATTAATTGAATCTTTATTGCTCATGCTTCTACTTTTGAAAGGTACTCTCTAGATCTGCTCCAAATAACTCCAACAAGACTTATTCCAACAAGGGCAGTAAGAAAATGAAAACATGTAAATATAACGGCTGACCCAATACTGATATGCTCAATAATATAGCCAGTAAGCAATGAGCTCATTACTACCATCAATCTTGAGTATATACCCAGAACAGTTTGGACTCTACCCATAATTCTGTTATCTATATTTTCCATTAATATTGTACGAGTTATTACACGACTAGAGTTTATATTGATACCTAGAAAGAAAAAGAATATTGAAGCGATATATATATTGGGCATTATGTAGGCAAAATATAGGCATATAAAGCCAAAAAAATAGCAAAGCTGAAGAACGACCTTTCTACTTAATCTTTCTGTTAAAAAGCCTATAATAAGTATAGATATAAAAGCACCAATTCCATATAGACCATCTAGTAGACCATAGCCCCACGCCCCCTTATCAAATATTTCAATAGAAATTGAAATTGTAAGAACAGACATCGACCCCCAAATTGCAACATCAGATAATATAGTTGTTGTTGAAAGCACTGCAATATCAAACCTTTCTTTAAGATAGGTAAAACCACGAAGAAAAGATTTTAGAATACTTTTACTTTTTTCTTTTGTAACACCTTCTTTAAAAGGAGCAAAAGATATTAAAATTCCAGATATTAAGTATGTTAAGACGTTAATCCAAAGTGCNACAAAAGGATCATAGAGATGAACAATAAATCCNCCTATGGANGCTCCTAANATTGAACCTATNTGATAGCTAGCTGATAATAATTTATTNGCATTAAAATAATCTTTTTTTGATACAATCTCTTGAGTAAAAGCTTGTGAGGTTGACCAGAACAATGAGTTTCCAATTCCCATAAAAAATACAACAGGATATAAATAAAATATCTGAAATTCATTATACTGCAAAATAGCTAAAAATGATAAGATAACAACTATTCTAAAAGCATCAAGGATAACCATTAGCCACTTTCTATTTGTCTTATCGATAATGTAACCAGTAAAAAAAGATATAAAGAGTCCAGGTATAGTAGCAGAGGCCATAATTTTACCCAAAGCAAATTCTGAGCCCGTCTCACTTAAAACAAGCCAGCTTATAGCGATAAGATTAAATCCAAANCCCACNAAAGATATTATNTTNCCTAAAAAGAAAAGTANAAANGTTGGCTGTCTAAGAATAGATAGCATTACTTTAAATCCATAGCTANAATAATTTTATTTTCATTAAAGNCTTGAATATTTTTNAAAACAAGAATATATCCCATTATACCACCTNATTAAATTGCCTNAAAAATACACTCAAATTAAATATGGATTNAATTAAACGTGCAATTCGCGCATTAAATTAATATACAATTTTGGTATATATCAATAAGTATTAATCATTTCTANTAAATATCTTTAAATATATTTTTTCTTAGNATTACCGAAGTTGTAAGNACTCCAGAGGCTAGNGCTCCAGCTAANCCAACGGTTAGAATATCTTGACCCGTTAAATATAAATTTTTTATAGGGGTTTTAGGTTTAAGCCATTTTTGTCTAAATCTTTTAGGATCATGGTCAATCCCNTAAAGTTCACCCATATCNTAATTTGCCAAATTTCTAGTTGATAGAGGTGTGGATAGTTCNTAGTATGAAATCTTATCTTTTAGNTGTGGNCANTGCTTGTAAACATTTTNAATAATTCTCTTTGATAGNTTCTCTTTATATTTTTCATACTCCTCTCCNCTTTTCTTCCATGGCTCCTCTGCCCATTTCTCATAATGCTCAAAACCTGAAGGGACGATTACCTCCATNGTNGCCTTTCCTGGATGGTTTTTATNCCAATNAGGNTCTTTNGATGAAGCAAATGACATATATAAAACAGGAAANTCATTATCCTGATTCTCTTTAAAATTTTTGACATTCTTATCATGGTTATAAGATGGATATACCCATAGGTTTGTNTCAGTAATCCCTAATTCTTNTGCNCTTTGATCAAANCCAATATAAAGACAGGCGTGACCGGATGAAGGCTTTACATTTATTAGATTCTTTTTGTATGTATCTAAACCTTCTTCATCTCTTAAAAACTTAGTAATGGTATTTGCAACCCCAGCGCTACTAATAACGCTATCAGACACCACCTTTTCTCCTGATTCGAGAATAACTCCTTTGCATGCACCGCCTTCAATCCAAATTTTATCAACACCACAGCTTTTTACTACTTCTCCTCCATTATCTTTGATAACTGGAACAATGGTCTCTGCAATCATCCTAGATCCGCCCACAGGATAATTAGCTCCATCAAAATAGTGATTAGCAATCATACAATGCATTACAAAGCTACTATCCTTTGGAGGCATTCCATAATCGCCCCATTGACCCGTAAGCACTGAAATTAGCTCATTATTATCAGTAATTGAGGATAACGCTTGATGAGTAGTCATATTTGAGTATTTGAGGAATTTTTTGCTCATATAGTTTCTTAAGAAGAATTCTGCTATTCCAGATAAAGCTTTTGCTGAAAAATACTTAATTGATGTTTTATTGACATCTCCTACTAGCTTAATATATTCATCTATATCTTTCGTGTTATCTGGAAAATACTCTTTCATTTTATTTATAAAATTCTTTTTAGGAGCTATAAAGTCATAGCTTTTATCTGGGAATATCATGCGATCGTAGTTATCGCTCATTTTACTCCACTTTAGTTTATTATTAGATATTTTATCAAATACTCGTCTAGAAAAAGAGTTTTTCTTATGCACAGTACCTATATAATGAATTCCAACATCCCATTCAAATCCATTTCTTTTAAAGGTGTGCGTATAACCTCCAATCTTAAAATGCTTTTCTAAAATAAGGACCTTTTTACCTTGCATCGATAGTAAAGCTCCGCAGCATAGGCCTGAAATACCAGAGCCTATTATTATTACATCGTAATGTTCTTTTTTCATTTAACTATCTTTCCTATTCAAACTCTGGGATTTCATCATTTCCAATATATTCAAATTCATCTTCTTTTGATAGCTTGTAATATCTATCTAGGCCAGCAACTCCAATACTTCCCGCATCTTTAATATCTACACGCCCTTGTTCAGTAATAATAGATTTATCTTTAATTTTAATTAAATCAACTTCTCCGATTACTAGTGTACAGCGGTTTGGTAACTCTATTAATTTTATTAAAGATAGTCCAATTTTAATAAATGACGATTTGACGAAAGGTGCAAAAAATCCATCGATATACTCTTCTTTGATTTTTATACGATCAAATTCCGATATATCTGATGGTAGTTTTGCAGAAGTGTAATGCGATTTTCTTACAATGTCGCCATGTATATGATTTATAGTAAAAAAACCGGTATCTTTAATATTACTAAATGTATCTGTCCTATATTTATATTGAGGACGAATAAAGAAACCTATTTGTGCAGGGTTTGACCCTAGATGTACAACAGATGAAAAGATAGCCACATTAGAAACACCTTTTTCTGATTTTGTTGCAATTAAATTAGCTGGCTTAATACCTGTAATAGAATTCATAAGGTTAATCCTAAAAATTCTATCCAGGTTTTCTATATCTTTTTTATTATACTTTGTTATCATAACTAACTATAAAACAATCCAATAATTATATTATATTTTTTGACATTCAGGGCAATAATGAGTCCCCCTTTGTGCGATTTTATCTTTCAATATAATAGAATTGCATCTAGAGCACGCACCCCCCTGTTTCCCGAAAACATTTAAATTTAAGGCATAATTACCCACATATGAAAAATCATACGTATAATCACGAATAGTAGTCCCTCCTAGTTTTATAGAATCTCCTAAAACTTTTATTATAGCCTTTCTTAAGGTGATAATCTTTCTAGATGGTATTGCACTAGATATAGATAGCGGATGAATTTTAGCCATCCATAGAGCTTCATCTATATATATGTTACCTAAACCACATATAAAGGATTGATCAAATAATAGCTGTTTAATTTGTCTATTTCTAGATTTCATATTTCTTAAAATCCAATTTTCTGTAAAATTACTTGATAGAGGTTCGACGCCAAGCTTATTATTTAAAAAATTCATATTTTCATAAAGATAAAACCTCCCAAACTTTCGAGTATCTTCAAAAATTAAATATTTATCATTAAATTGGAGATATAGTGATATATGTTTTTTAGTAGTATCTACTAAGTTGCTAACATACAATTTCCCAGTCATTCTTAAATGCACAGGCATAATAACCTCATCTAAATCTATAACTATATACTTAGCTCTTCTATAGACATCTTTAACTTTACGGCTTTTGACTTTATTATTAAAATCGTTCGGAGTAAAATTATGTAGAGTTTTTTTCCAATGTACAGTCATCGAGCTGAAAGATTCGCCTATCAGATGCCTCTTTATCGATTTAGTTACAGTCTCTACCTCTGGAAGTTCTGGCATTTTAAATTCTTCTTTAATTATAAGTTATAAAAATTAGTTAAAGTAAAACTTTAATTGAAATAAAATAAATAGAACTATAGATTATTTATCTATAGCAATTGCTTCTAAGGATTCTTTTTCGACATTATTATGCTCAAAGATTCCATCCGATTTAAGCTCAATAACCCTAGTAGCTAAAGAAGATATAAACTCTCTATCATGGCTAGTGAATAAAATAGTCCCTTCATATAAGCTTAACGCCGAATTCAATGATTCAATAGATTCCATGTCAAGATGATTTGTAGGCTCATCCATTATAATAATGTTTGGACGTTGGAGCATTATTTTTCCAAACAGCATTCTTCTTTTTTCTCCTCCTGATAGAACGTTTACAGGCTTGAAAATATTATCTTTAGAAAATAATAGCCTTCCAAGAATTGACCTTATCTCTTGCTGGTCAATAGAATCTTCTGACCATTGTCCCATCCAATCTATTAATGAAAGATCTGAATCTAGTTTTTCATCTGAGTCTTGCGCAAAATAGCCTATATTAGAATTAATAGCCCAATTAATATCTCCTGAATCTTTAAAAGTATCATTGGTTAAACAATTTAATAAAGTTGTTTTCCCTATTCCATTTGCCCCAAGTATAGCCAGCCTATCACCGACCTCAATTGAAAAGCTTATTTTATCAAGCACTTGAAGCTCTTCGTAGGATTTGGATACATTTTTGACATCTAGAACATTGCTGTATATCTTTTTGTTTTGCTCAAAACGGATATAAGGATATACTCTGCTAGATTTCGCGATATCCTCAAGCTTTATTTTTTCTATCTGATTAGCCCTTGATGTAGCTTGTTTCGCTTTTGAAGCATTTGCTGAGAATCTTCTTACAAAGGCTTTTAATTCTTCTATTTTTTCAGCTTTCTTTTTATTGTCGTTTATTAACTGCTGTCTAGCCTGCGTGGAAGCAAGCATAAAATCATCATAATTGCCAGGATATATTCGTATTTCGCCATAATCTAAATCGGCAATATTGGTACATATATTATTTAAAAATTTCCTATCATGAGATATGATAATCATCATGCTATCACTTTTTCGTAAAATATTCTCTAGCCACTTTATTGTATCTAAATCAAGATTGTTTGTTGGCTCATCAAGCAATAGAATATCAGGATTGCCAAATAATGTCTGTGCTAGAAGTACTTTTAATTTCATTCCAGGTTCTATTGAACTCATTTTTCTTTCATGGAGTTCTGCAGGAATACCTAAGCCAACAAGTAGCTTATTAGCATCAGCTTCGGCGGTATAACCTCCTAAATCTGAAAATTCTATTTCTAAATCCCCTACTTTCAAGCTTTCCTCTTCACTCATCTCAGGTAAGTCGTATATTCGCTCCCTTTCTAGTTTTATATCCCACAATTCTTTATATCCAAAAATAACACAATCAATTATTTTCATATCTTCATATGCATATTGATTTTGCTTGAGTGTAGAAATTCGTTTTTTTGGATCTACGCTTACCCTGCCACCTGATGCTTCTAATTCACCAGAGAGGATCTTCATAAATGTTGATTTACCTGATCCATTTGCTCCTATTAAGCCATATTTTCCATTAGAATTAAAATTAATATTAATCCCTTCAAAAAGATAGCTAGATCCAAATTGTTTTGATATGTTTTCTGTTTGTATCATTATTTATAATTTAACTTAGGTTGCTCTTTTGACTATTTCTATTTTAAATCCAATTTAGACAAAATCCCAAAGGAAATGAATCTTAATAGAGTTGATATCAGCATTGATAATTGTATTGATGTAAAATTATAATTTAATAGCATACTAATTATATATTCTGAATCTACTATTGAGCCTGCAATTATAGATCCAAGAAATATTCCTATTCCTTTAAGACAATTCATTAAAGATGAAAACTTAATTACCTCATCTTTATTTGATATATCATAAACGATATTAAATGANGATAGACCAAATCCAGAAAATGTTATTCCTGCAATTAAATTTATGNCTAGAGAAACAAAGATTCTCCCNNAANCACTAAAATAATAAACAGAGATCCAGAGNATAGGAAGAATACACATTATAATTGTAGTNAATTTTAATAAATAAAAATTACCCTTCCTTTTTGATACTCTTCCCCAGTACCTTGAGCTAAAGACATTGCCCACCCACCATGAGACCATGCAAAGTGTNAGTACAAAGTAACTTAGCTCCATAGTTCTTAGTATNTATATAGTAAATAGTGGCCCTAAAAACATTACGGAGAAATGAATAGATGTATTATAAATCATAAATAAAGTTTTTGTTTTGTCTTTTAGAACTTCGCTGTACTTATAATTATCATTTATCTTCTCTATACCTTCATCATTTTTTTTNCTAAGATAGTANGATGAAATGATTCGGCCAATAGCCCCAATAGTAAACATAATAGTGAACCCTAAAATCATATCATCTTTAAATATTTTTAATATCACCCCACCTAGCATTATTGCTATAAAAACTGAAGAATGAATAATTCTGTTTCGATTTGCATGGTAATTGGCTCTAACCCTTAAAGGGACGAGATAACCCATCCATGATATCCATGCAGGACCAATAATTGATGCTATTATGTAATATAAAATTGACCATAGTAAAATAGCCATATAGCTATCAGTGATGTTGATTATATAAATAAGTAAAATCCACATTAATGCCTGCAAAGCCGCAAGTATTACAACAAACCTTCTAGTTGAATTGAAAATTTTAGCGAACCTATATGTTCCTAATTGCGCAAAAGCTCCTAGAAGCTGTGGAAGGGAATTTAAAATGCTAATTTGAAGAGCAGAGAACCCTAAAAAAACAGCCATAGCAGATAGATAATTTTCTCCTAGGCCAAACATGAATGCGAAAAAAGATCCTTCTATAATTGAGTATTTAAGGTTTTTTCTAATCATTTATTTAATTAAATCTATGAATACTTGAGGTGACTCTAAATGCACATTATGATTAGTCTTAGGAACGACATACTGTTTAGCCTTAGGATTTATTTTTGTCATCTGCTTTCCTATCTCTTTATATTTTACATCTTCCGATCCATTTATAATCAAAATTGGAAAATCGAATTCTCGAAACTTATTTTTATAAGATTTCATTTTTCCTTGGCTGAATGACCTTAAAGCATAGCTAAGCTGTAGTGGATTTTGGGATAGTCTTATTTTTTGTTGATTTAAATAGGCTTTCTCATTTCTCATCTTCTGATTAGAAAATAACGGCATTTTTTGCCATTTTTCAGCAAAAATAGATATATCTTTCTCTATGAGCTTAGATAGCAATAAATCTTCTTTATATCGCTTTTTTTTAGCTAGGCTATCCATTATTCCTAAATGTGCACTCTCAATAATAAGTTTTTCTATTTTATCTGGATATTTTGATGCAAAAGCAATAGCGAGCCTACCTCCCATTGAGTATCCGCATAGCTTGATTTTACTAATTTCTAATTCATTTAAAATAAAATTCAATTCATCAGACCAATCATTAATACTATAATGCGAATTTATATCTAGAAACTTGCTTTTCCCATGCCCTACAATATCTAAAGCTATAGTATAGCAGTTTAGCTGAGTTATGATATGATTCCATGTTCTAGAACTACCAGCGAATCCATGTAAAAATAGAATAGGAGAGGTCTCATTTTCATTTTTAATTGACAGATAATATTTAGCTTTATCTGTTTTAATATTTACCAAAATATTATCCTATAATACTCCCATGGAGGAGCAATTCTTGTAAGATAAAATATATATACACAAATAACACTTAATATGAACATCATATAAGAGTATTTTCCCTTAGCGATATTCTTATATGTATTTTGGAAAAAAAATATAAATGTTAATGATATAAATGTAACGACTAAGTTGAATCCAAAAAGTATTATTTTTTCTATTTCATAAGAATTAGAAATATATCTAACCCAAAACCCAACAAAGATAAAAATAGACATTGAGTATACCCATTTATAAGATTCTGGATTTAGGGTAGTTGCTTTATTGAATAATTGGGATAAAAATACTATTCCAATTATAAGGTAAACTAATAATAAAAATTCGGATATCAAGTTTCCTAAGATTGATGTATTGATTGATACCCCCCTTATTCCAGAGGTCCAATCATTTGTAAAAAAATGAATAAAATAAGATAAACTAAGTAAAACCTCTCTTAGAATCTCTACGCAGAAGAGTACTCCTGAACCCCATAAACCGAGAGTCTTTATTAGAGCACTTAATTTCATTAATCAGTTTTAAATGTATAGTGCTTTCTGATAAACTTATGTACAGTCCAATGACATTTAAGACCTTTTGGGAAAATTATATAGTCTCCAGGTGATATAGTTACAGGAGGGCTAGTTTCTAACTCTATAGTAGCCTCTCCTTCAACAATATAGCAATGCTCTTCTTCTTTGTACTCCCAATCAAAATGATCGGGCTTTGAAGTCCATATCGGCCAAGTAGAACAATCTCCAAGCTTTTTGTCTCTATTGATACTTATTTTCATTAATTAGAGAATAATATTCACTAATAGAATTATATCTTGGATATTAAGAAAACCATCTGTGTTCAAATCTGATATAAACAAATCTGTAGGAGTTGGAGATCCGCCTAAAATTAGGTTAACCATTACAACTACGTCTAGAACATCAACATTTTGATCTTGATTTAAGTCCCCAGGAAGTGCAGCTGCTACATCAATAGTTTCGATAAAGGGGCTGCTTGTCATTCCATATATATTTTCTACAGTAAGAACGACATTATAAATTCCAGAAGATTCATAGTTATAACTAAATTCACCATTTGTAGTAGTTAAAGTTTCACCATCTCCAAAATCCCAATAATAATTTCTAATCTCATATTCATTTATATCTGCAGCTAAATCATAAAAGTAGATAGTTGAGGCATCAAGACTATAGTCAAAAAGAGCAATTGGATCCTCAATATCTCTTGGAATAATATTTAAAAGAGCTTGTTGACCATCAGGNAANCCACCCATCGTNGTNAGGTTAAAATACCCATTACTATATCCTCCCCACCCCCAATTACAATGTAAATTNTTTCCTTGATAACCATCAATATTCCAAGCATGCCCTCCACCATAATCATTACCATATCCTACCATAATAATAGGCATATTGTTATNTAGGTCAGTTTTGATAGCATCCATAAATATATCTTCATTCGAACTTGTCTTNTACATATGATAAATATCACTACTNTACTTAAAATAATACTCCATAGAATATTCAGAAGAAGGATAGCCGCCAACTACCCATGCTCCTGATCCAGAATTATCATAATCCATATTCACAGAAACNCCAGTATGNAATAAAAGTAGTTGAGCTGCAGCGCCAGGATACAATGGAGGCATATTATTAAAATCATAGTAAGCTTGACTAAAATCAGCATNAAGAAAGACACCATTATCAGAGTATGAATTTGATCCCTCTCCTGTGTATGGGTGTTTCCAATAATGCATTACTTGAGACATTGCTACTGCAACGCACCCAACTGGTGCATTGAATCCAATTTCACTTTGAACAATATTATTCCAATTTCCACCTTGGTCAAACTCTGCATCTATAAGAGGAGTAACATTNCGACTTTCATNAAAAGAGGGGTTATCTGAAAGGTAAATTTCCCAGAGATTTTCTACATCAGCNCTTCGCTGGCTACTAGAATTTTTATAGGTAATAATTTCATTTTTATAGAAATCTATCAGTCCATTTAGACTNATAGGCATATTATCTAATTTAAATTCTGATTTAAAGCCATATGCTAGATATGGAAAAGTTTTATCTTCTGCTGAGACAACTACAAATCCAATCGGATCTAAATTAAANACATATAGTAATGGAATATTATNATCAGAAGTTACTATATCAAGTTTCTTGACATTNAAATTATAATTATGATTATTAGGCTTAAATTCATGGTAAACATTCAAAGCNACTTTTCGCGCTTGCTGNCTATCTATGTTTGCACTAAATAATGCTGACACAAAAGTTAGTACTATAAAAGTTTTAATAGTTTTCATTTTTCCCTCTTAGATTCAATATTAATATAATAANTTTTTAAAGATATTTTTTTATTAAAAATCATATTGTTACAAATAGAAAAATATTATTCTAAATAATATGACTTAATAAGTCTTTTACCTTAAATTTATTTTATGAGAAAGAAATTATATTTAGTNCTAGGTTTAATGTTTATGAGCATAGGAATNCTTGGNTATATNCTTCCAATACTNCCNGGNACTATTTTTATGATTTTAGCAGCATATTGTTTCCTGCATTCATCTGAGNCTCTNTATAAAAAAATAGTAGAACANCCAACATATGGATATCCAATTAAACAATATATTGAAAATAATTANATTCATAAGAATACAAAAATTATAATTTTATTATCTATTTGGCTTGCAACATTAATATCAATCTATTATGTAAATTTAAATATATATTTAAATATAGTAGTTTTTATACTTGCTATTTTAGGTAGCGCTGTTGTGATGAAAGCTAAAAGTTGATAGTATTAAGCAAATCTTCAAACTTATCATCGTATTTTTTTACCATATTTATCCAATCGTATTTTTCTGCAATAGATGAATAAGAAGAAAGTTTTGTATGGCTTCTAATAGCGTTTTTAAGCTTATTATATAACTGAGTATCTGTTTTATAGAATATGTTTGGATTTTTCTCATAATCAAAAAGTTCTTTATATGAAAGCCTATTAGGAAGAATAGGGTAAGTATTGCAATANACAGCCTCCATTATACTAATACCAAAAAAATCTTGAATTGAAGTAACTGGTAATATGTCTGCCTCCCATAGCCAATTTCTATAATCTTTAAATGATTGNCAGTAACCAGAGTGAATAATTTCTTCTTTAAGTATTTCTTTAGCTTCATTAAAAATTGAAGGAGAGTTNGAAAATTGCTCACCTAGCAAAATTAAAGAATATTTAAAGCCTTTATTTTTCAANTCTATAAGTATTTTGAAAAATAATTCTGGATTCTTATCAAATTCCCATCGATGATTCCATAGAATTTTAGGTCTTTTATTTTGAGGCTTNAACTTTAGCTTTGATAATTTTTTCAAATCACACCCTAAGTATAAAACCGAAGATTTATTCATTATTTCATTAATATTTTTAATATTTTTATTGTCTGGCATCTTATTTAAATATTTTTTTAATCCACTTAAATAGCTGCTAAGATGATATTCTGAATTAAACAAATTCCAATGACTAGCCAATGAAGANGTNTGGTTGATGTAATAATAATGAAAATCTCTATTTAATTTTAAATCTTCATCTTCAGGNGACCAAGGATATGAGGCTTGGTTTTCATGAAAATACATAACTATAGGAATATTATTAATTGATTTATTTGAAAGTGATTTAAANACTGGAAGATTTAAGAAATCAGAGCAGAGTATTAAATCGTATTTTACTTTTATTTGATTAAACTTATCTGCTAAAGTAATTGCTCCNCCATGCATTCTCCATTTCCATTTGCTTCCAGGTAATGAAATAATATCTATATCATGACAAGAATATTTACTATATGAATCTATCCATTGCTTGTGCGAACCGCCATAAAATGGTTCTACGTAAAGTATCTTCATGTAATTAATCTATTTCCCATTGGATTTCTTGCTTGCCATTATTTTTTAAATAATTATTTACTTGAGAAAAATGNTTACAACCAAAGAANCCATTATATGCAGATAATGGTGATGGATGAACAGCTTTTAAAATTAAATGTTTTTTAGAATCAATAAGTTTTTCCTTTTTTTGTGCATAAGCTCCCCATAATATGAATACTATCTTTGATCTTTTTTTAGATAATTTCTTTATTGCATGTTCTGTNAATTTTTCCCAGCCTATATCTTTATGAGAATTNGCNTTTCCCNTTTCTACTGTCAANACGCTATTTAATAATAATACTCCTTTTTTAGCCCAAGAAGAGAGATTCCCATGAGATGGAATTCTAACACCTAAATCTTGTGATAATTCTTTATATATGTTCCTTAATGAAGGTGGAACTCTTATACCTTTTTGGACACTAAAACCTAATCCATGAGCTTGCCCTGGACCATGATATGGATCCTGCCCCATTATAACTACTTTTACTTCTGAGACAGGGGTTGAATTAAATGCATTAAAAATATTTGATGGGTGAGGATATATTTCTTTATTTTTGTATTGTTCTCTCAAAAAAAGTCTAATAGCTTTAAAATAAGGTTTTTCAAACTCTTCCTCTAGAAGAGAAAACCATGATTTTTCTATTTCAACTTTTTTCATAAACTAGACTTAGATATATCAAATTTAATACCTACATTTTTCAACCTATTCATCATCAAATCACCNGTACATTCAACTGGAGTTAAAATACCTTTATTTTTTAATAATGAGNTATATTCCAANAATATGCAGAGCGCCATTTCTGATATAAATTTAGNTGTTTCACCATATCCNGGNTCGCCACCACTGATTGTTGTTACAATCTCTTTATCTTCTGNCTTTGCTACTACTATTGCTTTAAACCAATGATTTGCTCTCTCTTCTTTGCTTGGNCCCTTACCAGAGGGTATTTGATTTAAAAGAAAAGTTTTAAGAATATTAATCTTTGATACAAAGCTAATTAAAGTTATTCCAAAAATAAGTAGTATTGCTGATAGTAAGGATGGTAGTAAAATATACTCAGAAAATAAGAAGTTTTTGCCATATTCCTTNATATTATTTTTAGAGCTTTTAATNACTATATATTTATCAATTACAGGAAATATTAAAGCCCATTTCTTAAACCTCTTACTATAGAATATTTTTTTACTATTTTTTTTAGTTCTATTACTACCTACTATAGGTTGTTTACTTGTAATAGAGTTTAAAAAAGAAGCCCAAGTCCCACCAGATATTTTACCTTTTGTTTTTAAATAGTAAGTAGCATCTATATTTTCAGAATCTAACTCTTTAACAGATAAATAAGTCGCTAAATCAGGTGGGATAGATTCAAAGCCACAGCAATGCATTAATATAGTANCATTTGATTNAGCTGCATCTGAATACTTATCATGAATTTTTTTTACAAATGCTGGNTCTCCTGTTAAATCTAAATAATGTGATTTTTCATTAAGACAAGCAATAACAAGTTTTTCACCATATATGTCATAAGGTCCTACTGTAGATATAATTAATTTTGTTTTAGAGCATATAGAATCTAAAGAGTCTTGATTAAAAGAATCTGCAACAAACATATCTAAAGAATATTTTGTTGCAAGTTTTTTTAATTGGGTTTTATTCCTACCAGCTATAGCCCATTTTATTTGTTTATTTTCTTTGTGAGATGCAAGATATTCACATATTAATGAACCGGTAAAACCAGTTGCNCCAAAAACAATAATATCATATTTCTTATTCATACTTTTATTTCCTCTTGATTNNTTTCATNATTTTTTTTNTAATCTTTATTATTTCTACATTTTATACACCAAGACTGGATAGTAGTATGGTTATTAATATTACGTAGTCCAAAAATTCTAGCAGCCTCTTTATTTGTGTTTGACTCTATGCTACACTTCGGACATATTCTAAAATTGGGATGGTTAGGCCTCAGGAAGTCATCTGAATGAAATAATTCAGGGTTATTTTTTTTCTTTTTCTTTCTTTTTGGGTCAAAAAGTAATTCATATAAAAAACTTATGACATTCATTCTAGAGCTTTGATTGCAGATTATTATATAATTCTGGAGTAACAAAGGAACCTTCTTGTGCAAACCCTTCTANTATATTTTTTTCCAGCATCAATATACCATTTAGATGNTCTAGTTCATGTTGAAATAATTTAGACATAAACCCTTTAAATGTTTTCTTTATAGCTTTCCCNTGCTGGTTNTAATATCTAACTTTAATGCTATCGTAACGTTCAATTCTTAATGATAAATGAGGGATACTTAGGCAGCCTTCAATTTCACATTGGGTTGACTTTTTATCTATATTATCAATTCTAGGNTTTATATATATTTCATAATTATCAGCATAGTCATTAGTATCNCTATCTCCTTCTTTATAATTACTTTCTTTTTCTTCAATTTCATCTTCATCNATATTGTCATTATATTCTTTAAGNCCAATAAAAATACTTTTATCATATCCAATTTGATTAGCTGCAATACCTGCGCAAGGAATTTTTTGATATGTATCTAATAAGTCGGTTATAATTTTCTTAGAATTNTTTGTTAGTGGGAAAAACACATTTTTTGTTTTTTTATGGAGGAACTCTATATTTTCTAGAGCTATTTNACCATCATTCCAAACCTGCACTATTTTTTTTACTGACATCTATCTGAACCCTCTAAGACTATATTTAATAAAGAAATAATATCTAGAATATCTATATTCTGATCTAGATTTAAATCATAGAAATCTAAATAATTAAATTCTAGTAAATCATCAATAATATAATTTACTAATAAAGTAATATCTAAAATATCTACAATTAAATCAAAATTTAAATCACCATAAATAGAATCTCCAATCATATAATTAGAATTATATTTTTGAACACGAGGGATATTNCCCATGAAAGTTTGTCCAGAGGGACCAGTAAAGGTATAATACCAAACCTGATTTCCGGCACTATCAATCTCAAAAAAACTTTGACTATCACCAATTGATATTAAAGTATTTCCATTGCATANTCGTTGAGCACCTGATTGAATATTAGAGAAAAAGCTAGCNTCNTCATAGGTCCATANAGGAGCTTCTGGACCATGCGACTCTCCCATCGGTAGATTATAAGAAAAATCTATTACAGGTGTTGAAATTTGAACTATTTGCGATCCTAGTTCCTGTGTTCTATTGTTGAATAGTAATATATCTCCACCTCCGGGGTAACTATCATCTATCCAATTAACATTATGTTGAAATTGTAATTGTTGACTACTTCCACCTTCTATCCCATAGTTAGCAGGGTTACCCCATCTATAAATAAAATTCCCACCTTTGTTGAAATTGCCACCACTACTTGAAGCTGCTTCTTCGGTGGTAGTGCTATGATCTATAAAATAAAATTCATTCATTTTCCGTGAAGATATTACAATCAAATCTAAGTTAGAATTATAATCTATAGAGTTAAGATGTATCCAGTCACCAGAAGCTCCACCTCCTCCACCCAGAGTCCCTAAATTTATATCAAGTAATCCTGGGTTCTCAGATATATTCCCATAGTTGGGTAAACTAGGATCTATATCTTGAATCGTATGATTCCATAAATGCCATTCCCATACGATATTACTTGAATCAATCCCCACCTGTTCTAATTCGAAAATATAGCTAGGCCATATTTCATCATCAATGTTCAATCTACCTAAAAGGTTAGCCTCTAAGGCGGTTTTTCTTTCATACGATATAAATAAAATATTTCCATTCGGTAAGGGCTCTATGTCGTGGTGCGGCTCAAAGTCGGGATTCGTAAATATATCATCCCATAATATTTCGCCATCCCATGATAATTTTAAAATTCTTCCACCTGTTATTTGGTTAGGGTTCCCCAAACCTTCTACTTCATTTTGAGAGCAAGGAATTACAATCGAACTATCTGGCAAAAGATAGGATAGCGAAACTGGTTTGCAGTCGTGTACCCATGTGTTTATATATATCCCATCGTTATCTATTAAATATGTATAATAGTTTGGGGCGCCCTGGGATGGCAAAGGTGAAAAAAGGGTATACCCAGGAGATATTTCACCACTTAAAATACATATATATATGAATAATAAATAAATCACTTAAAGTTATNCTTTATATTATTAGGATGGTTGTACCATATAAAACTTGAAGATTTAATAGAAAAATCTACCCATTTCTTTACTTCAAAGGAACATAGGACCATAGCACATGTTGGGAATTTGTGGAAGCTGGTTCCTTTTATAGAGTTGTATATATCTTCAAATGCAGGATTATGTCCAAAGATACTAATAAAATTATATTTATTATCTAAATCTACCTCTTTGATACTATCAATAACTCCATCTAATCCATTATAATAGATTTTATCATTTATAAGAATAGTATCGATTAATTGATTATTAATCTCATTTACAATTATTCTAGATGTATCTACAGCTCTTTTTGCAGAACTGGATAGATATAGCTGAGGTATTATTTTTTCTGCCAATAATGATTTTGCCATAATTTCAGCTTCTTTTATCCCTATATCACTTAATGGGCGATTATGATCCGTTATAGTTTGTATAGGATAAGAAGCTCTTGCATGTCTTACAAATAATATTTTTTTCATTTGCTAGCTATGCTATTTAAGAACCATTTTTCATACTTATCAGAAAGAATATTAAAACTATAACAAATAATTTCTGGTATATCATAGGGGTGATTATCTTTAATTTCCTGTATAACCAAATCCTTATTTCTATTATTAGTTTTAATTAAAATTAAATCTTCAAAATCACTCTTAATTTCATTTTCCCATATATAAGATGATTTAATCCCTTTGATTGTTTGAATACAAGGAGAAAGTTGTTTATCTAAAATATTTTCTATAATCTTCTCCTTTGAAGCTTTAGAGGGTATTGTTGTAGCTATAGTTATGTATTTTTTCATTTTTGTATACTTTATTTATAATAAAAACTATAAATTTAATCTACGTAAGCGGGTGTTTATATTCCAGAACTTTCAGTTATAATAATGGGTTACTGACTTTCTTTGTCAAAAACAGGCCTTGCTGAAAAGTTGAAGGAAGTTTGCGATACTGAAGAGGTTTCCCACCGTACCAGTTAAAAGGTAATCTGGAATGCATTCGCTTACGTTTAAGTCTTTAATTTTGATTGGATCCATTTTATTTTTTCTTTACTACCTTCCACTTTTACAAGTATATAGTTCTCCTTATCTTGCCTTTTTAATACATCAAGATTTTCATATATATCATTAATATAATTAAGCTGACTATATTTAATTTTCAAAGTTTTCTGTATATACCTCTCTCTTATACTATTTTTAATATATTCAATTAAATAATCAATGCCTGAATTGTCTTGGCATGAAATAAAAATAGATTCAGGGTATCTCTTTAATAATACTTTCATTTGCTTATTATCTATTAAATCAATTTTATTGAATACAAAAATGGAATTAATAGTTGAAGAATTAAGTTCTTTTAAGGTTTTTTCTATAGTATCTATATGCATTGATAAATTGCTATAACTAGAGTCAATAACTTTTAAAATCAAATCTGCTCTTTTTATATCAGATAATGTAGTTTGAAATGAGGCTACAAGTTCATGGGGTAATTTTTGTATAAAACCGACAGTATCACTTAAGAGAATTTTTTGACTTATATCTAAATCTAGAATTTTTGTAGTAGAGTCCAATGTAGCAAATAATTCATTTTCAATATATACATTAGCCCCTGTAAGCCTATTCATTAGACTAGATTTTCCTGCGTTTGTGTACCCAGCCAATGAAACGCAGACCGCCTCGTTTCTTTTTTTTCTTTGAATCTCTCGGCTTTGACTTATTTTAGATAAATCTTTTTTTAATTTATCTATTTCTCTTCTTATTAATCTTCTATCTATTTCAATTTGTTTTTCTCCGGGCCCCCCTCTCGTACCAGTTCCTCCCATCTGTCTTTCCAAATGGCTCCATTGTCTAGTTAGTCTTGGAAGCATATACTCGAGTTTAGCGAGCTCTACTTGTTTTTTTGATTCATTCGATTTAGCATGAATATTGAATATATCAATAATGATTCCTGTTCTATCTAAAATTC
>NZUX01000005.1 GCA_002703645.1 Fidelibacterota bacterium
GTAGCTAAGAAAGCCGCTCCTAAAAAAGAAGTAGCCAAGAAAGCTGCTCCTAAAAAAGCAGTAGCTAAGAAAGCTGCTCCTAAAAAAGAAGTAGCCAAGAAAGCCGCTCCTAAAAAGAAAAAAACAGTAGTAGATAAAAAAATTCAAAAAATTGGAAGTGATGCAAATAGATCTTTAAGTAAATATTTGCAAGAAATAAGTAAATATCAGCCATTAGATCCACAAAGAGAAGTAGAATTAGCTATTGCGGTAAGGACTGGTAGTAGGAAAGCATTAAAAGAGTTAACTGAAGCTAACTTAAGGTTTGTAGTTAGTGTTGCTAAAGATTATCAAGGCCAAGGATTGCCTCTTACTGATCTTATTAATGAAGGTAATCTAGGATTAATAAAAGCTGCTGAAAGATTTGATGAAACTAGAGGATTTAAATTTATAAGTTATGCAGTATGGTGGATTAGACAATCTGTTTTACAGGCTCTAGCTGAGCACTCTAGAATAGTAAGATTGCCACTAAACAGGGTAGGAACTATAAGTAAAATAAACAAAGCTTCTGAAAGATTAGAACAAGAATTCGAAAGATCACCAAGATCTGATGAATTAGCAAAACAGTTAGATATGAAAGTAAATGAAGTAAATGATGCTCAACGAATTTCAAGGAGGCATCATTCTCTAGACACTCCATTTTCTGATGATGATAAAAACTCACTATTAGATGTAATTGCAGATGGGAAAACAGAAGATCCTGATAAAGAACTACAAATTGACTCATTAAAGGATGAGGTTAGGGCGGCATTAGACACGCTAAAAGATAGAGAAAAAGATGTAATAAGAATGTATTTTGGTATTGACCATGACTATGCATTAACTTTAAATGAAATTGGTGAAGAATTTGGATTAACAAGGGAACGAGTAAGACAAATTAAAGAAAAAGCTATTAGAAGACTGAGACATCGTTCTCGAAGCCAAAAATTAAGAACTTATCTTGGATAATTATTAAGGAGTACTAATATTGATATATGTTACAGTAAAAGATGGTGAACCATTTGAAAGAGCGCTTAGAAGATTTAAAAAGAAATGGGAAAAAGCAGGTGTCCTTAGAGAAGTGAGAT
Organism: Fidelibacterota bacterium; assembly: GCA_002703645.1. Classification (GTDB taxonomy): domain Bacteria; phylum Fidelibacterota; class Marinisomatia; order SCGC-AAA003-L08; family D37C17; genus TMED161. The sequence continues at coordinate 1,107 of NZUX01000005.1, forward strand.
CTCGTTCTTTTTATTTAAAGCCTAGTGAACAAAAGAAACTAGCTAGGTCAAAAAAAAGAAGAAGATAATCCCCTATATAAATATCAACATTCTGATATGACTTTAATTAAAAGTATTTCAGGTATAAGAGGTATAATAGATTCCTCAATTGATTCCACCCTGGTAGCCAAATACGTAAAAGCTTTCTGTAGGATATCTGCAAATAGAACAATTCTACTTGCAAGAGATACTAGAAGATCTGGTGATAAATTTATCGGCAACTCAATAGAAATACTAAAAAGGTTAAATAAAGAATATGTTAATTGCGGAATCATTCCAACTCCAACAGCTCAGTATCTAATAAAAAAAAATAATTATGCAGGCGGTATAGTATTTACAGCTAGTCATAATCCAGAAAATTGGAATGGAATGAAGTTTATTGATTCAAATGGAATTTTCCTTGATTATAAAAAATTCAATGATTTAGAGAATGAAGCTAAAAATATTGAAATAAATCATTTAGAATATACCGCGTTGCAATCACATTTTCGAAATGAAAAAGACTTATCTGAAGAATCTATTTCAACTCATATAAATGATATTTTATCTCTTAATATTAATAATTTTAATTTAGTTAAAAATAAAAAAATAAAGGTAGCAATTGATTGCGTGAATGGAGCTACTTCTATTGCGCTACCCATGTTACTAAATAAATTTAATTGTGAAATTATTGCGATTAATTCAACATATAATGAATTTTTTTCTCGTTCGCCAGAACCAATTCCATCTAATTTAAAAACTCTTTCAAAGTGTGTTATTGATAATAATGCAGATCTAGGGCTGGCAACAGACCCTGATGGTGATAGATTATCAATTATTGATAATAAAGGCAATCCATTAGGAGAAGAATTAACACTCTCAATGTGCGTTTACTATTTTTTAAAATATTTTCCTGAAAATAGAAAATATCCTATTGTAACCAATCTAAGTACTTCACTATTATCAGAAAAAATATCACAGGAATATGATACCCCATTTGTTAGAACGCCAGTAGGGGAAATAAATGTAGTTAAAAAAATGGAGGAAATGGGTTCTTTGATTGGAGGAGAAGGTAATGGTGGTATTATTTTAAAAGAATCTCATTTAGGAAGAGATTCTTTGGTAGGCTCAATGATAATATTAAATCTTCTAGCAAAAGAAAATAAGAGTCTAAATGAAATTTATAACTTATTTCCTAAATATTATATTCAGAAATCTAGCTTAAAATTAGATAATTCTTCAAACAGTTCTATTGATAAGATTAAACAAAGATTTAATGATCAAAACATAATAGATATAGATGGATTTAAAATAATATGGAAAAATGAATGGGTCCATATAAGGAAATCTAATACAGAACCAATATTAAGAATTATTTCAGAATCTCAATCTGAAAATCGTTCAATTGAATTAATTGATATGATAAAAGGTTTGATATAATAACCATGAAAAAGGGAAATATTATTGATTTAAATATTGAAAAACTTTCCTATGGAGGGCTAGGATTAGCTCATCATGAAGATATGGTAATATTTGTTAAAGGTGGGATTCCTGGGCAATTAGTAAAATCAAAAATATATAAAAAAAAGAAAAAATATCTCGAAGCCTATGTCTTAGAAGTATTAAAGAAATCAAAAAATCAGACTAATCCTAATTGCGAACATTTTGGAATATGTGGAGGATGTTCATTTCAAAACTATAACTATAAAGACCAACTTAATGAAAAACAAAATCAGGTTAATGACTTATTCTCTAGGATTGCAAAAATTGAATCTCCTATTATTAATCCTATAATAGGTTGTAAGAATATATATAATTATAGAAATAAAATGGAATTCTCATATTCTCCGAATAGATGGATTCTAGATTTAGAATCTAAAAATGAATTCGAAACTGATGATGCTTTAGGGTTACATGTAAAAGGAAGATTTGATAAAATTATTGATATAAAAGATTGTCATTTACATAGCAGAAATGCTAATAAAATTTTTAAATATATAAAACAATATTTAATTAAAAACAAGGTAAGCTCTTTTAATATAAAAGAAAGAAGTGGCTATCTTAAAAATATAATTATCAGAGAAGGTTATAAATCAAATGAAATCTTAATAAATTTTATTACAACTAGTAAGGATAATAAAAAAATTATGGAATTAGTGCAAAATCTAACAAATAAATTTGAATGTATTAAATCTATAATAAACACAACCATAGCAAAAAATTCAGGCTCATCTTTAGGAAATGAAAATCTTTTATTTGGAAGGAATTATATCAACGAAAGAATTGGTGAAAATTTATATAAAATATCAAGTAATTCATTTTTTCAAACAAATACAAATCAAGCAGAAATTTTATATGATACTATATTGAAAATTTGCGAATTTCAAGGTAATGAAATAGTATATGATTTATATTGTGGAACTGGTTCAATTGGAATTCATATAGCTAAATATGTTAAAAAAGTTTATGGAGTTGAAATAGTAATGTCTGCAGTTATTGATGCAATAGAAAATGCAAAAAAAAATAATGTTACTAATATTCAGTTTTTTCATGGAGATTTAATTGATTTTTTTGAAAGCAATCAAGAAGTAAAATTAATTGAATACCCAGATTTTATTATTTTAGATCCCCCTAGAGCTGGAATTCATGAAAGAACTCTAATGAATATAATTAAATTTAATCCAAAAAAAATTATATATGTTTCTTGCAATCCATCAACTCAAGCAAGAGATATTAAAATTTTACAAGATAATAATTTTATGGTAAAAGAAATTCAACCAGTAGATATGTTTCCTCATACTCCTCATATTGAAAATATAACTTTATTAGTTAATAATGGATAGCATGATACAAATTAATAATTTAAAAAAAACCTACTCTAATGGATTCAATGCACTTAAAGGAATAAACATTAATATTGAAAAAGGTAAATTTTTTGGTTTATTAGGTCCTAATGGTGCAGGGAAAACAACAACTATTGGAATATTAACTGGTTTGGTCAATCTTACATCTGGGAATGTGCTTATTGATGGTTATGATGTTATAAAAGATTATAAAATAACTAGAAGAATGATTGGGCTATCTCCTCAAGAAATTAATCTAGATGTATTCTTTACTATAAAGGAACTATTAACTTTTCAAGGAGGTTATTTTGGTTTATCATTAAGTGAATCAAAAAAACGTGTTGAAAAACTTTTATATGATCTTGGTCTTGAAGACAAAGTAAATGCAAAAGCAAGAGAACTATCTGGTGGTATGAAAAGAAGAGTCCAAATCGCAAAAGCATTAGTACATGATCCTGAGTTAATCATTCTTGATGAACCTACGGCTGGTGTTGATATAGAGCTTAGACACCTTTTATGGAATTCACTAAAAGAAATGAATATCAAGCAAAATAAAACTTTGCTACTAACAACTCACTACATAGAAGAAGCTGAAGCTTTATGTGATGAGGTTGCAATTATTGATGATGGTAAAATTATCGCCCAAGGGAGCCCCAAAGAATTAATAAAAGCTGATGGAGAATCTTATATTAACATTACAGTTAATAAAATTAATGAAAATATTTTAAGCGATTATAATATAGATATTAATGAAAATATAATAAAAATTACATCTAAAAACCCTGAAAAAGATATTCCTAATATTATAAATATACTATCAGAATCTAATATAGCAGTTAGAAATTTAAATGTTAAAACAGCTAGTTTAGAAGATGTATTTCTTAAACTAACAGGGAAAAATATTATTGATGATTAATACACCTTTTTTAACATTAATATATAGAGAAGTTTTGCGTTTTATTGTACTATATAAACAAACAATAATGCCAGGAATAATAAGCTCAGGACTTTACCTTGTTATCTTTGGCCATGCACTTGGAAGTCGTATCGGCTCTATTAATAATATAGACTACATTCATTTTATTATACCAGGCTTGACAATGATGGCTGTAATTAATCAATCTTATGCTAATTCATCTTCTAGTATAATGCAGGCTAAATATTTAAAATTTATTGAAGACTATCTTGTAGCTCCTGTAAGCGGTTTTGAGTTAAGTATGAGCTTTATAATTGGTGCGATTTTTCGTGGAGTAATAAATGGGATTTTAATCATCCTTACGTGTTGGATGCTAACTGATTTCAATGTTCACAATTATAGTTTATCTCTTTTTTTTCTAATAATTACATCTTGTGTTTTTGGCGCTATTGGTGTGATAATAGGAATTATATCAAAAAGCTGGGATCAAGTAGGAGTATTTGGAACTTTTGTGTTTATGCCTTTATCAATGCTAGGGGGAGTATTTTGGTCTGTAGATATGTTACCTAAAGGATGGCAATTTATTACAATCTTAAATCCATTATATTGGATGATTAATGGGCTTCGATACTCTATGATTGGAATTAGTGAAATTCCAATTATGTTTTCAATTATTATTTCTATAATTTTTGCAATTATCTTTACAATAATAGCATCAGTAATGTTTTCAAGAGGTTATAGGATAAAATCCTAATTGTTTTTTATCTCTAAAATAAATTTTATATTTATGAAGAATGGGTAAAGTAAAAGAAATATATTACCATCCAATATCTAAAATAATAATTTTATTATTATTTTTGTGGATAGTAGCAACAATTGGCATACAATTTCTTGAAGAAGGAGATTTAAAAGAAGTTGAAAATGCATTTTGGTGGACAATTGTAACTATTACAACAGTTGGATATGGTGATTATGCGCCACAGTCATTCTATGGAAGAATATTAGCTATATTTTTAATGTTAGCCGGAATTGGATTAGTATCTACAGTTACAGGTTCAATTTCATCAATTTTTACAACTAGAAAAATAATGCAAGGAAGGGGTTTAGGAATGGTAGAATCTTCAAATCATATTGTTGTGTGTGGTTGGAATGAAAATGTAGATCATTTACTATCTTGTATGGATCAAATAGTAACTGAAAATAAAGATAATATAGTTCTTATAAATGATTTAACGGAAGATCAGCTAAATTCAGTAAAAGCAAGATTTTCTAATTTAAACTTAGATTTTGTCAGGGGTGATCATTCAAGTGAATCAACCTTAAAATTAGCAAGCCTTAAAAAAGCTAAGTCATTAATTGTAATTTCTGATGATAGTATTCCTGAAGATGATGATAAAACAATATTAACTACTCTAACAGTCAAAAATTTATTTCCAAATTTAAAAGTTGTTGCATATGTAACAGAAAGAAAAAAAATTCCATATTTAAAACGTGCTAATGCAGATGAAGTAATTACAGATGAGAATTTTAAATCATTCCTTGCAGCTACACATATAATTGAACCTGGGGTACCTCAAGCAGTTAATCAGCTTTTAGATGTGCATTCCAAGCATAGATTTAAAAGTGAAAAAATAAATGAAGATTTTATAGGTAAAAACTTTAGAGAACTATTTAATCACTATAAAAATAATAATCTTCTATGCATTGGACTATATAATGAAAATGAAGCAATGGGATATGAAGATTTACTATCTGGGGGAGCAGATGCTCTTGATCAATTTATTGAAAAAAAACTAAAAGAAGCTGGGCATGGTCTAAAAGATAGTAGAACCGAAGTAATATTAAATCCTAAAGATGATTTTAAGATTAAAGAAGGACAAGGAGCAATATTAATAATATGAAATACAACTATGATATTATAAAAAAGTACTCACTTTTTGATGGATTAACTGAACAAGAAATTCAAAAATTCATATCCTTAATGAAGTTTGAAACTGTGAAATCGAAAGATGTGATTATGAAAGAAGGTGATGATGGTGATACTATTGTTCTACTTTTAAAAGGAGAAGTTAGCATTACTCAAGCTTTAACATTAAAAAATAAAAAGGCTATATCAGATAACCGTGAAAAAGTATTAATTAAATTAGATTCAAATTCACATCCCTTCTTTGGAGAAATTTCTTTATTTAATGAAGTAGATAAAAGAACCGCAACTATTACAGCTACAAGTGAATGTGAAATTGCTATTTTAGATGATGATGATATTATAAATCTTTGTAATGAAGATAATAGCCTTGGATATAAAATTATGAAAAATTTAGCTGAAAAACTATCTTCAAGCCTTGAGAAAACTAATAATCAAGTATTAAAACTAACAACAGTATTTAATTTAATTTTAGATAATTAAAATATTAAATTAAATACTAATGTTTCATTTTCAAGAAATGAAATTGATAAGTATCCTAATCTTAAATTAGAATCTAGGGATATTGGAAAGTATTATTATATCCATAAATATATAATTAAAACTATTAATAAATCATTATAGCAATCGACTTATATCATTCTTCATAATAATAATAAAAAACATTAATAATAAAAATATCCCAATTTGCTGAATAACCATTAATGTTTTAAAAGGGATTCTCCTACCTATAATTCCTTCAATAATAGCAATTAAAGCATGTCCACCATCAAGGCCAGGAAAGGGAAGAATATTAATAATTCCTAAATTAACACTAAGAATAGCCATTAAATTAATTAAAGCTATCATTCCAATTTGAGATGCTTCTCCTGCAATTGATGCAATCTGAATTGGTCCCCCAAAATTTTCAACACCTAATTGACCTGTGAAAAATGAAAATATGCTATAAGACATAATAACTAACCAATTAAATGTTTGACTAAAGCCTTTACTAATAGCAGTGAATATTCCTGCTGATTTCTGATCATATATAGGTTCAACACCAATAATTCCTAAACTATCCCCATACGGAGAAATCATACTTCCCACTAATATAGAGTCTGATAAAATCTCTCCACCCCTATTCCAAGATATTAAAATTTTTGTACTTGGTCTGCTATGTATATATTCAGATAAATCACCCCATGTATATATTTCAGTATTATTTAGTTTAGTAATCACATCTCCATTTTCTAACCCTAATAGATCGGCTGGCTTTTCGTCTACTACATTGCCAAGAACCGGCTCATCTCTAATTATAGAATATCCATCTATATATATAATTGATGTAAATAAAATAAATGCCAAAATAAAATTAAATATTACTCCTCCTGATGTAAACCAAACTTTTTGTAGCATACTTTTAGATATATACTCATCATCTTTTCCTTCATATTCATCATCTAAAGATTCATCTACCATTCCAGCAACCTTAACATATCCACCTATAGGGAAAAGACCTATACCGAATTCTGTGTCATTAATTTTCTTTTTTAATCCTAAACCAAATAAATTAAATCCAACATAAAATTTTTCAACTTTAAGGCCTATAGATTTTGCTGCAAGGAAATGACCTAACTCATGTATAACTACCAGTATAGTAATAATAAATAAAAATGATAAAATATTAGTTATGAGCATTCGCAACCTCTCTAGTTATATATTTATTAGTCCAATCCATTAGATTGTATATATCATCTAAAGTTGGATTAGTTTTATGTTGATGTTTTTCTATTGCTTTTTCAATAATTAAAGGGATATCTATAAATTTAATTTTTTTAGATAAAAATAGATTTACAGCAATATCATTGGAAATATTTAAAACAGCTGTAGATGTTCCTCCACTCTTAAGAGCCTGATATGCTAAATCAATACATTTAAATTTAATCAAATCTGGCTTTTCAAATGTAAGTTTATTAATATTTGAGAAATCTAATGATGGCATATCTAATACGGTATGATTAGGATAGTTTAATGCATAGTTAATTGGGACTTTCATATCAGGTGTACCAATTTGAGCTTTTATAGATTTATCTTTAAATTCTACCATAGAGTGAATGATAGATTGAGGATGTACAATAATATCAATTTTATCACTTCTTATATCAAATAACCAGTAAGTTTCAATAACTTCAAAACCTTTATTCATCATAGTAGCTGAGTCAATAGTTATTTTATTTCCCATTTCCCAATTAGGATGATTTAAGGCATCTTCAACAGTAATATTATGAAATTCTTCATATTTTAATTTTCTAAATGGCCCTCCAGAAGCTGTTAAGATTATTTTATTTATATCTTCTTCATTTTCTCCTCTTAAACATTGCCAAATTGCACTATGTTCACTATCTACGGGAAAAATATCAACTTGATGTTTCTTTGCACTACGTGTAACTATATCCCCAGCTAAAACAAGACTTTCCTTATTTGCAAGAGCAAGATTCATTCCGTTATTTATAACATTCATTGTTGGTTTTAAACCATCAATACCAACAATTGCATTTAAAACTAAATCCACGCTCCTATCCGCAATAAAATCAAGAGAATCATCTACTCCAAAAATAATTTTAGTATTAATTTTAGAATTAGAATTCACTAATTCTAATATTTTTTTATATGACTCATAATCATTAATGCAAATATAGTTAGGAGAAAAATCTAATATTTGCTGATAGAGAATTTTATAATTTGAATTTGAATAAAGATAGTCAACTAGAAAATTGTTATTATTATTTTGAACTATTTCAAGAGCTTGTGTTCCTATAGAGCCAGTTGAACCTAATATTCCAATTGATTTCATAATTTTATTGAAAATTCCAAAGATTGGTTTGTAATAGAGTAATCATGATTATATGTTAAAGATATAATAGATGCTATATTATTTGATAATTTTAATTTTGAAGATATATAGTAATTAGTAGTATCCCAATTTTTATTATCAAAATTTGTAAAATCAAAATATATTCCTGATAATAAAGCAATTTTGGTATTAATGTTATAATCAATAAACATCCCAAAACTATTCCATCTATTAACTGTATTATTATCTGTTAAATAATTAAAACTAAAAGAATAATTAATTAAATGCTTTTGTGATGAATATGATATAGAATTTTGATTAAATATTTCTAAATCTTTATTTTGAAATTTTGAAATTTTTGTTGAAAAAAATAAATTATTACTAATTAATTTATCAATAGAAAAAAAGTAGAAATTACCAACTAAGTGATTTGATTGAATTCCCATATTAAATTGAAATTCTGAATTATTAATTATAGAAAAGTCTGATGAAGAAAAGTTAATAATATTATTCATTTTATCTTCAATTGAAAATAAAAATGAAATAAAAATAATAGAATAATATAATCTAAATAATTCCACGATTACTATTATCTATAAAATTAATTATTTCATTGACTTGTTCGTTGCCTGAATAATTATTATTAAGAATATCAACTGCTTGTGAAATATTATATTCTGAACGATATAATATTTTATATACTTTTTTAATTAATGATATTTGATCTGATGAAAATTGATTCCGTGATAATCCAATGCTATTTACACCAAAATATTTTAAAGGCTCCCCCATAGCTTTTATATATGGAGGGACGTCTTGTACAACCCTATATCCCCCTCCAATAAAGGAAAATTTTCCAAGCTTACAAAATTGATGAATAGGAGTTGCTCCACCAACTATAACAAAATCATCAATATCAACATGTCCACCTACTTGGACACCATTTGAAAGAATAACATTATTTTTTATAATACAATCATGTGCAATATGGCTGTACGCCATCAACATACAATTATTACCCACCTCTGTGATTTTTCTATCAGCTGTTCCCCTATGAATAGTCACATATTCTCTTATAATATTATTCTTACCTATTTTAAGTTTTGTTTCCTCGTTATTATATTTTAAATCTTGAGGGACCTCACCTAGTACTGCTCCTGAAAATATTTCACAATCTTGACCAATAGAAGTTCCAGATTTAATTATTACATGAGAATGAATTTTACAATTCTTATTTATTGACACATTGTCTTCTATAATGCAAAATGGACCAATCTCTACACTTGTATCTATATTTGATTTTGGGCTAATTATAGAATTTTTATACATTTTATGAATTAAGTATTTCTATTAACAACAGATGCCATAAAAGTTGATTGCGCTACTAACTTTTTATTAACATGAATATCTGCTGAAATTTTGCATGTATTCAATTTAAATTTTAATAGTTTTGCTTTTATAGTTAATTGATCTCCAGGAACAACTACTTGCTTAAATCTAGTATCATCAATACCTGATATATAAATTAATTTTGACTCTGGATTGGGAATTGAATTTAAAACTAAAAACCCTCCAGCTTGCGCCATTGATTCAATTAATAAAACTCCAGGCATAACAGGTTGTCCTGAAAAATGTCCTTGAAAAAAAGGCTCATTAATAGTAACATTTTTAAGCGCATGGACTTCTTTGCCTGGATTGAGATTAGTAATTCTATCTATTAATAGAAAGGGATATCTATGAGGAAGTATATTTAACACCTCTTTAATATCAAAAGATATATTTTTTTTATTATTAACCATTTTATAATTTACTCCCTTCTTGAAATAGCTCTCGCTTATTTTTTTTGCAAATTCTACATTGGCATGATGTCCACTCCTTGCTGCAATAACATGTCCTTTGATTGGAAACCCTAGTAAAGATAAGTCTCCAATTAAATCTAAGAGCTTATGTCTAACTGGTTCATTATAAAATCTTAATTTAGTATCATTTACGAGATTTCCAGAAGCAGTAGATATATTATCCTCATTGATATCTAATAAATCTACTATTTGTTTAATCTGTACTGAAGAAAGACTTGTATCTGAGAATACTAATGAATTATCTAAACTTCCACCCTTAATTATACCCAAATCTAATAAATTATTCACCTCAGACAACAAACAGAATGTTCTTGCTGGTGCGACTTCATTTATAAACTTATCTCTAATGGAATAATATGATGTATACTGAGTACCTAAAGATGGATGCTTGTAATCCATCATAAAAGTAATTCTAAATTTATCTGATGGGACAATATGTATATCAATTCCAGACTTTGGATTACTATAAATGATAGGTTCATCTATAATTAATTCAACCCTATGAGAATCTAATTCTTTAAATCCTGATTTTATAAATGAATCAACAAATGGCTTCGAACTACCATCTAATATTGGGACCTCAATATTATCTATCTCTATTAATAAATTATCTATCTTTAATCCACTAGCTGCAGCAAGAAGATGTTCAACTGTATGTATCTGGAATAAATCATTACCTATAGTTGTTCCTCTGGTTGTATCTATTACATTATCAATATGAGCTTTAATTTCTGGGCTTCCAGAAATATCAACTCTTTTAAATTTAATTCCAAAATCTGATGGTGCTGGTTTGAAAGTAAGATTACATTTTTTCCCCGTATGAAGACCAATGCCAGATATAGAAAATTGTTTTTTAATAGTCTCTTGAAATTTTAATTTATTTATACTCGTAACCATAATAATATTATTTATTTTTTTTAAATAGCTCTGGCAATTTAGAATAGAATACATCTAAACGAAGTTTTTTTAAATGATTGATAGCTGGGATACCAGATACTACAGAGCCATCATCTAAAGATTTCATTACAGCTGATTTAGCTGCTACTACACAATTATTACCTATAACCAAATTATCAATCACCCCTACTTGACCACCTAGTGTTACATTATCTCCAAGCTTTGAACTTCCTCCTATAGCAACTTGGCCAGCAATAATACAATTTTTACCAATTTTAACATTGTGAGCTATATGAACTTGACCATCTATTTTTGTTCCTTTTCCTATTAATGTTTTAGACATTGTTGCTCTATCAATTGTACATCCAGAACCTATAATAACATTTTCTTCAATTTCTACATTTCCGATATGTGGAACTTGTATTAATTCATTATTATCTTTAATAATTCCAAATCCATAAGCACCAATAACAGTTCCTGAATTAATTACAACATTATTTTTGATTAATATATTATTATAAATAGTAGTATTAGGGTGTATTAAGCTTCCTTTACAAATCCTAGTTCCTTTTCCTATAAAACAATTCCCTCCAATTTTAACATCATCCTCAATTTCCACATCATCACTTATAATAGTATTTGGTCCAATAGAAACAGTCGAACCTATTTTAGTTGATTTTGAAATTATAGCCGTTTGATGGATATCATCATTAAAAGAATTATAACAGCGCTTATGAAAATATTTATCTACAATATTAAAAAAACTTTTTTTAGGATCTAAAACTCTAATAAAGGTTTTATCGAAATTAGGAATGGGTATACTATTCGATATAACTATTAAATTTGATTTAGTTTTATTTAGATAATCATCATTTAAATTATTACCTAAAAAAGATATATAAGATTTTTTACCAGGAATTAAATCAATAGCACCTTCAACTAAAAAATTTTCTCCAATGATTTCACCTTTAACAAATTTTGCTATTTGAGAAGCAGAAATCAAATTGATTAATTCTGATTTTCTTCAATAATAGAGTTTCTTAATTCTTCAATAACTTCATCAGTTAAATCATGAGATTCAATAGCATATACAAGCGCTCCAGATACCGCATCCATTATGTAATTATATCCTCTTTCCTTACCTATTTTCTGTATTGCAGCATCAATTTTCGATAAAACAGGTGCAAGCAACTGATTCTGGAGTTGATAAATTTCTCCTCCATTCGGACCAAATTTTTCCATTTGAAACCTTTCAATGNTCTGNTCAAGCATTTGTATTTCTCTCTCTTTTTCTATTCTTTTATTTTCATCAACNAATAATATTTTTTGTANNTCATAGGCTTGGACTAANCTATCTCGTCTACCTATCATNTTTTGCATTTCNACTTCCATTTTTCTTTGCTCTTTCTCAAGNTGCACTCTTACTTCTCTAACTTCATCTAACTCTTGCATTATTCTATTAGAATCTATATATCCAATTTTCATATCNGCACCTAATAGAAATGCAAGCGTTGTAATTAAACATATATATAAATATTTTATATTCATTTTTACCTCATTATTATTTTAATTTGTATTTGCACCAAAAATTAAATGGTGATCCCAACCCCATGGAGCATTTGGGTCGTCCCCATAAGAAGAAGGGTCGAATCCATAGCCAATATCATATCCAATCAAACCTAACATTGGCATAAATAACCTAATTCCAAATCCTGCTGATCTTTTTAATTGGAATGGATCTATAGTATCAAATCCAGACCATACATTACCTGCATCTGTAAACATGAATGCGTACATCGTAGGATTCTTAGAAAATANAACTCTATACTCCAAAGAATATCTAGTTAGCAATTTACCACCAACTGGATAATTATTTTCATAATAATATGGTCCCACAGAGTTTTCAGGATATCCTCTTAAAAGCTCACCATAAGGGATTCCACTACCACCCATAACAAAATATCTCTGGGGNGGAATTATAGAATAATCTGAAGTTTTAGTNATATCTCCAAATTTAAAAATACTACCTATTGTCATATTTTCTGAAATTGGNATAAACCAATTAAATTTAAATGTATTTTTAATATAATCTTCAATACCNCCTAACTTTCCACCTGAATATGTNAAATCCCAAGTAAAGTCTGANCCTNTTGTNGGAAATTCAGGATGATTTANATCTCTTCTTTTTAAAACTTGAGATATNGAAACNCCTTGTGATTCAAAAATATATTTATCATTTAAATANTCAACATCACTAGAAGAAACATATGGAAAGGANCCGTATATTGCTGATTCATTATANGAAGAATATCTCTTAAATGACCTNGTAAANACCCANGTAATTTTAAACCTATCATCAGGCCANTTCAATTTTCTNCGACCAAATGAAAGTGACATAGATCCACTATTNATATCAAGTCCTGAAATAGTTCTGCTACCNGGGTTTTCATAGTAGCTAAAGGAAATTCCAACCATATTAGGNGTATCATATACTGCAGGCTCAAAAAAACTAATAGAAAAACTTTGGGCAATTCCTACAGCCTCTCCATCTGAAGAGGGNTTCATNCCTGATGAGTTATTACTNAAACCTCTATTATAGTTTAAAGATATAGTTTGCCCCTTTCCTAAAAAGTTAGGTAATTGAAANCCACCNCCACCGTTAAACCCTTGAATTTTATTCCAACCCATTGAAAAATTCGCNTGACCTACTCCTTTTTCAGATACATCAATAATCAAATCTACCTCNTCTTGATTAATTGAATTAATATCTGGNATTACATTATCAAAAAAGTTTAATAACATTNTCTTTGTTCTTACATCAATAAATTGAGATCTATTAAATGTATCNCCTGGATAAATATCAATCTCTCTTCTAATTACATTTTCATTTGTTTTATTATTACCTTTTATAACTATTTTTCTAACTTTAACGATATTATTCTCTTCTATATTAAATATTACATCAATAGANTCTTTACCAATATGGTTGAAATTATGNTGNAAATTCAAATTAAGGTAACCNCTATCCATATAAAGAGAAGAAACATCNTGAAATAAAGAATATTGAAATCTATCATGATGNTAAATATCACCAGAGCTAATATTTAATGTCTTTGTNAANGTAGAATCAGTAAATATTTTATTTCCATTCCATTTTATATTTCTATAATAATATTTAGGTCCTTCATGNATATTGTAAATTATATTTAAAAGATTATCCTTTAATTGNACTTCATGACTTAAGCAATAATAATCTTTATAACCTTTATTATAATAAAAAGATTTAATTAAAGATTTATCGGTTTCTATTTCTTTTTCTTTAAATTTTCCTCTCCATGGCATATACCATCGTCGCTCTTTATTNTTTTTCATGATTTTTTTTAATTTTCTTGCTTTAATATCTTCAGCACCATTAATAATAATTTTATTAATTTTTACTTTTTCTCCTTCAACAATGTTGAAAATTAAATTTTTAGTATATTTAAANTCTGATTCTTCTTTTNATTCTTGAATTTCAATATTATAGAATCTTCTNTTTTTATATTCATCAATAATTTTCTTTTTTGCATCNAAGATATCTTTAGATGTTAAAATTTGNCCTGAAGTCAACTCAGATATCTCAATTATTTTTTTATCTTTAATCTTTTTATTACCATTTATAATAATNTCATTNAGCAATGGNGCTTCCTGAACTTTAATAATAATATTTATTCCGAANGAATCTTCACTTTCTAAAATAATTTGNACATCATCAAATCTATTCAAATTCCANAATCTCTTTACACCTTGCTGTATTTCATCAGATTTAATAATCATTCCTGGATAAATATTTGAAATTCCATAGATTTCAGAGTCAGATAATCTAATATTTCCTTGAACGGAAGTTTGATTAACTCTTAACAAGTCTTGATTAAATAATAACCCTACAGAAAATAATATAATGATTAATTGATTAATTAATTTGCTCACTTATTTTTCCAAATCGCCTTTCTCTATTCATAAAGCTATGAATATCTTTGACAAAATCTTCCTTAGAATAATCTGGCCAAAATTTACTATTTACTATAATTTCAGAATATGCTAATTGCCATAATAAAAAATTACTTAATCTAAACTCCCCTCCAGTCCTAATCAATAAATCAGGATCGGGATGAGGGTACGTATATAATTTAGACTCAAATAAATTCATATCGACATCTTTTAATTCAATTTTGTTATTAATAATATCATTTAAAATTAACTGAATACTATTTAGAATCTCTTGCTTACTTCCATAGTTAATAGCAAGGTTTAGTATTAAACGGTTATTGTCTTTTGTGCTTTCCATGACTCCCTCGAGTGTTTTTTGCACTAGCTTAGGAAGATTAGAAATATCTCCGATAATACTAACTTTGATTCCATTACCAATTAAGTTATTAATTTCTTTATTAACTGTAGATACAATAAGCTCCATTAATTTTTTTACTTCTAATTTAGGCCTGAGCCAATTTTCCGATGAAAATGTATATAGTGTTAATATTTCAATATCATCATTTTCAACACAATATTCTACAATTTGATTTACTCTATCAACTCCTTTTTTGTGCCCAAAAATCCTTGGCCTATTATTTAGCTTTGCCCAACGGCCATTCCCATCCATAATTATAGCTATATGTTTTGGCGTTTTAAGTTGCATCTAATTATTAACGTCTGATATAACTGATTGTTTAGAAATAATTTTAGTAATTTTATTAGTGATTTCAAAAAATACTTTTTTCATTCTATTATTATGAGAGTCCTCAAAAACACAAGGTTTTCCTAAATCTGATAATAGAGAAAGATTAGGATCTAATGGAATATTACCTAGCAATGGAATATTTAGTCTTTGACTCTCATTGAGCGCACTTTTACCTTGAAAAATTTTTAAGCTCGAAGAAAAAGTTCCATCTTGATTTATTTCAATTTCTTTTTCAATACCATTAAGAGCAATTTGTGTATTATCATTATAATTAATTATTTTACCTGATATATTAAAAAATGACATATTCTCAATAATTCCTAATACCGGAGTATTAACTTTATTAAACATATCTGTTCCTTTTTGTACATCTTTATGAGCTAGGTCTTGCGGAGTAGTAACTATAACAGCACCTGAAAGGGCAATTTTTTGAACTAAAGTAAGCTGTATATCACCCGTTCCTGGTGGTAAATCAAGAATAAGGTAGTCTAATTCTCCCCAATCAACATTATCAAAAAATTGATGAGTTAATTTTGATACCATTGGTCCTCTCCAAATAGCAGGATCATTATTTGAATTCAAAAAACCAAATGACATGAATTTCATTCCAAATTTTTCAATAGGAATCAATAAATTATTACCTCTTACTTCTGGGACCCTATCCTCACCTATTAATGTTGGAATACTAGGGCCATATATGTCCAAATCTAATAATCCTACTTTATATGACTTGCTTAATTCTGCAGCAAGGTTTATTGCGACAGTAGACTTCCCTACTCCCCCTTTACCACTCGCAACAGCAATAATATTTTTAATATCTCTAGTTCTTTTAATGCTAGAAGCTTCTTTTTTAAACTGATCAGATTTATGATATGTAACCTCAACACTATGATTATCACTAATAGATGATATTTTATTAATGATATCTTTTTTAATTTGGTTTAAGACATCTTCATTAGATGTAGATTGTGATAAAACAATATTAATTGTATCATCAGATATATTTATATCTTTAATCATTCCAAAAGAAACTATATCACGAGAAAAACCTGGATAGTTTATTAATTTAAGTTTTTCTATTATATTTGTATTTTTCAAGCTCATAATTTTAATTATATACAAAAACGGCTGTCCAAAGACAGCCGTCTAAATATTTTTATAAAAAGATATTAACCATCATATTCAACGTCAAAAAAATCATAATTCATTTTTATAAATTTATTCCATTCCTCAGGAACGGCATCTTCTTCAAAAATAGCTTCAACTGGACACTCTGGTTCACAAGCACCACAATCAATACATTCTTCTGGATGTATATAAAGCATTTTATCTGTAGGATCAAATCCTTCTTCTTTTGCCTCTTCACCCATCCCTTCTCTATCTTCTGGACCATGTATGCAATCCACTGGACAAACTTCTACACATGCCGTATCACAAGTACTAACACATGGCTCAGCTATAATATATGTCATAACTTCTCCCTATATTTGTATACCTTTAAAATTAATGCTAATGTTATATGATTTTCAAAATAATTTTATGATTTATTAATTATTTCTTCATATATTCTTCAAAGTAAATTAAGTAAATGATGATATGGAGAGTTTATTTAAGTTACATTTTATAAGTTTTATTTTTTATTTTTTATTTTTTATTCAATTTTAATTTTAAAATTTTTTTCTCATAAGCTCTCCAAAAGATAAGTAGATAATACTTAATTCATATAAAAGGAAAAAGTGAGTTATATAAAAGAGATATATATAAATGTCTCGATTGGAAGTACACGCATTGCAATATTAGAAAATGATGTACTAATCGAGCTATATATAGATATTGCTGACCATAAACGTATGGTGGGCAATATCTATAAAGGAAGAATTCAAAACGTTATCCCTGGCATGCAGGCAGCTTTCATTGATATAGGGCACGAAATAAATTCATTCTTACCATTTTCTGAAATTGGAAATAAGGATAATATTAAAAATTTATCTTTTTCTGATGATGAAGACGAAAAAAACACTCAAGTAAAAAAAGGTAAGAAATTCAACCCAGATAAAGATCTTAAAATAGATGATGATATTTTTGTTCAAGTTATAAAAGAACCATTTAGCGGTAAGGGACCAAGAGTAACAACAGACATATCTATTGCAGGAAGTTTATTAGTTTTAGTCCCAAATGAAAATTATATAGGTATATCAAAAAAAATATATGATAAATATGAAAGAAGAAGACTCAGAAGAATTATTAAAAATATTGATATAAAAAATTTTGGTGTAATAGTTAGAACGAGCGCTGAAGGTAAAAACGAAAATGAAATAGAAAAGGATTTAAACAATGTATTAAATGAGTGGGAAAAAATAAATTCATCCAAAAATAATACAGTCCCTTACTTAGCCTATAAAGATGCTGAAACGCCAAATCAGGTTATTAGAGATTTACTGACAAACGATATATCTAATGTCTACATTGATTGCAAGAAAACATATAAAAAATTATATAAATATCTAAAACTTAATAATAAAAAGCATCTTGATAAGTTAAAATATTATAATAAAAAAGGATCTATCTTTGATACTCATGATATTGAAAACCAAATAACCAAATCACTTAAAACAAAAGTTTGGCTAAAAAGTGGTGGTCATTTAGTAATTGAACATACTGAAGCAATGGTAGTAATAGATGTTAATAGTGGACGTTTTATAGGTAAAAAAGAACATGAAGAAAATTCTCTAAAAGTTAACCTTGAAGCTGCACGAGAAATTTCACATCAATTAAGGTTAAGAGATATTGGAGGACTAATAGTTATAGACTTTATTGACTTAATGAAAGAAGAGAATAGAAAAAAAGTCTATTATGAGCTTAGAAATTATCTAAAAAGAGACCGAGCTAAAGTATCACTTGCAGAATTTTCTAATTTCGGATTGCTTGAGATGACAAGGCAAAGAGTACGCCTTGATTTGCTTCATACACTAAGCGATAAATGTCCTACCTGCAAAGGTGTGGGGGTCATCCCATCTAAAGAAACTTTACTTACAAATATTGAAGCATGGTTAAAAAGCTTTAAAGCGAAATCAAGAGATAGAAGGTTTGCTATTCATTTAAATCCAAAGTCTTATCAATATTTAATAGATACAAAGCAAAGTGAATTAAAAGGATTTATGTGGAAAAACTGGATGTTAATTGAATTGAAAATTGATGAAAAGTTATCTCCACATGAATTTAAAGTATTTTCAAAGAGAAGAAAGAAATTTGTCACCGAAGAAGTTTAACTTGTTTCAAATAAAGAAAAGAAATAAATTTGCTTCTCAAAAATTAGGACAGTACAATGCAAGCATTAGTTGAACATAGAGGAAAACAGTTTTTAGTTGAAGAAGATCAAGAATTTAAATTTCCATATTTAGGTGGTAAAGCTGGAGATAAATTCAATTTAGATAAAATTTTATTTGTAGATGATTCTAAGAAAAAAGAATTTGGTAAACCTTATATACAAAATTTATCGATATCAGGTGAAATAATATCTCATGGTAGAGATGATAAAATTGTTGTATTTAAAATGAAAAGAAGAAAAGGCTATCAAGTAAAAAAGGGACATCGTCAAGATTTTACATTAGTCAAAATTGAAAAATTTAAAAAAGCTGCAAATAAAAAAACTGAAACTAAAAAAACTGTAAATAAAAAAACTGAAACTAAAAAAACTGCAAATAAAAAAACTGAAACTAAAAAAGCTGCAGATACAAAAAAGGATAAATAATGGCACATAAGAAAGGTGTTGGAAGTACTAAAAATGGAAGAGATAGTAACCCTAATTTTTTAGGTGTTAAAGCTGCTGATGGTCAATCAGTTACAGCTGGATCAATAATTGTTCGACAGAGAGGTACAAAAATTTTNCCAGGAATGAATGTATCTATAGGTAAAGATGATACATTATTTGCCTTAACTGATGGAAAAGTTAAATTCCACAGAAAAGGAAAAACAAGAAAACAAGTAAGTATCCTGCCTTTAGAAAAAAATTAATTTACTAAGAAATTTTAAGTCATACTCTACTTANCTTTTATTGTTGCTTTTTAAATAACACCTACCTAAATTAAAACGTGCAAAACGTTTATTATAAATATTTTTTATTTACCATACTTTTGTCTTCATCATTGTTGTCATATAATGTATCAGGATTTGTTAAAGACTCTTCAAACGGCGAGCCAGTGCCATTCTCAAATACATTTATCTCAAAATTAGGGTCTGATAAGATTGTCAAAGGAGCTTCATCTGACATAAATGGATATTTTATAATTACAGGATTAGAAGCTGGAGATTATATTCTTACTATATCTACTATAGGATATGAAATATTCAAAAAAGAAATTATTATTAGTAATTCTGATGATCAAGAAAACATAAGATTAGATGTATTACTATTGCCTCAAGCTATTGATTTAAATGAGGTTAGTGTCTCATCAGAAAGGACCAGGTTTAATGAGAAAGTGGAAGTTAGTAGAATAAACATTACATCTGAAGAAATTAAAATGATTCCAGCATTTGTAGAATCTGATGTTTTCAGAGCCCTACAAAATCTTCCCAGTGTAAGCTCTGCTAATGATTTTAATGCAGCTTTAATTGTTAGAGGTGGAAGCCCTGATGAAAATTTAGTACTTCTAGATGGTACTCAGATATACAACCCTTATCATGTTGGAGGAATATTTTCAACATTTAATGCAGATTTAATATCAGATACAGAGTTTTTAGCTGGAGGATTCCCTGCAGAATATGGCAATAGGCTTTCATCTGTTTTATCTATCACTTCAAAAGAAGGGAATTCTAAAGAAGGGCGATTACCAGAGGGATGGGGAATGAAAAAATATTGGGACTATAACGATATAAACTTAGATGTGAGCTTACTATCATCAAAAGTTTCAGCTCAAGGACCTCTTTACAAAGGATCATGGATTTTTTCAGGAAGACGGACCTACTTTGATCAATTTGTTAAAGCATATTATAGTTCTAGAGATGAAACAAGTCCTTTTGATTATTACTTTTGGGATACTCATTTTAAAATTCAAACATCTCCAATAAAATATCATAAGTTTATATATAGTCAGTTTAATGGTTCTGATAATCTTTTTGTAAATATTACAGCTGAAGATTTTCCACAAGTTAACTTTGATTGGGATTGGATTAATTCGACAAATAGCTTTGAATGGAAATATTACCCAAATTCAAATTACTTTGTTGAAACAATGATTTCTCGAACAAAATATCAATTTGATGTTGGTTTTGAAGTAGATTTTACAACCATAAATCAGGAAACAATAGATGAATGTGAGGAGAGTCTAGGAGAAGAAGTCGAAGTTGGCTATGCCCCAGATTTAACATACATTCTAATTAATAGCGTAAAAGACTATACTCTAAATCAAAATTATAAATTATTTATATCTGATTATTACGATATTGAATTAGGCTGGGAGTATAAAACTTTAAATATGGCATACTCTGAAGAATTTGCAGGAACACAAACAGCTTCAAAAATAGATACACCTAATATTTCTAGTGCTTTTATTAAAAACTTATGGAAACCAATCTCTAATCTATCACTTGATATTGGCATGAGATTATCAAAATCATCGTATTATGACAATTATATTCTTGATCCTAGGATTGGTTTGAAATACAATATTATTCCTGACCTTGCACTCAAAATGATGTGGGGTAAATTTACTCAGTTCATGTTTACAATTAACCAAGAAGAGCAATTATTAAGATTAGTTGATTTTTGGCAAGCTGTAGGTGAGAGTAAAGCTCCTCAATCAAATGAGCATTATGTTATTGGAGCAGAATACTGGATCTCAAATGGGAATACAATTTCTATAGAAGGATACTATAAACCATACAGTACAGTTTATGATTTAAGTTTAGTTGCAGACCCTATAGATGAAGATTCTTATTTTTCATCTGGAATAGGAACTGCAAAAGGAATAGAATTACTATATCAATTTAATACGAATCGATTAAATGGATGGGTTGGATACTCATTTTCTGATATAACAAGAGAAGTCGACTTAAACCAAAATGGAGAAGTTAGTGATTCTGAAAAATACAAATCTAACTATAATAAACCTCATGCTTTAAACTTTGTACTGAATTACAAATTATCACCTAAAAAGAAATGGGATTTTGGTTTAACTGGGACATTAACAAGTGGGGCTCCTTATACTCCAGTTATTGGAAAAGTTTTCAGTCAATCTGTCGAGCAATATGGCAGTTTAGAAAATCCATATTTATATTTAACTAATTTGTATGGTGATAGAAATAGCGCTCAATATCCAATGTATTTTCGAACGGATATAAGCTTCACAAAAGGTGGAAAAATATTTAAAAATCCTGCACAATGGAAATTTCAAATTATAAATCTAACAAATAATTTTAATGTATTATTTTATAATTGGAATCACTATTCATCACCATCAAAAGTCTCTGCTGTTAGTATGTTCCCATTAATTTTTACATTTGGAGTTAGTCTTGAATTATAAAAATATTTTTATATTATTATCAATTTTATTGTTTTCTTGTGTAGAAGAATTGAGTATTACAGATTTTTCAGAAGATTACTCTGATTATGAAAGAGAAATTAGAGTTGAAGCTTCAATCTTACCTCATAAAGATACTGCTATTATAAGGATAGATCAATCAATCTTAATTACAGATGATAGTTTATTTGATTGTATAGATGATAATTCCAATTGGGTAGGTAGCGGATGTGTATGTGGGCAATATGGTGGATTTCCATTAGAAGGATGCCCTGGAAGTGAAGCAGACTGTGATAATGTCGGTGGAAAATGGACAGCTACATTAATTGGTGACTATATATGTATACTTGATAAATTATCTGAAGAAGAATGTAATAGTAGTCAATATGATTTTAATTGGGAGATTATTAATGATGTTGGAATAGATGGATTACCAGGAGACCCTACAGATGAAAATGAAAATTGTGAGGCAGAGGAATTATCTGATAAAAATAGTCCATGTTTAACTGAACCAAGTGAAGGCGAAGGAAATGGGGTACCTGATTGCGGAGAACCAAATGTTGACGAATTAGAGGAAATAACAGAACAAAGTGACATTCATTTAACCAATGATGATTGTTTAGTTAAAATTACTCGCAGTGAGAATGAAGAATGTCAATTTAAATTCGATGAAAATGCTGGATCAATGTATAATGCTGCAGGTCTAATCGGGTTTGCTAATGGTAGTGGATGTGAAATAGGAGATCAAATAGTATTAACTCAAGAAGATTTAGATGATCTGTCATACGATTACGGAGCCTGGAGACCAGATAACTGTAGCCCAGGTTTTTTTGAGGCGATGGAAGAATCCTATGAACTTTATATAGATTGTGATGGAAAAATCATTACAAGTCAAGAGCCTGAAAAAATTCCATATCCTGTAGTATTTGTAGATGAAAGTGATGTAAATGAAGATGCTATTGGTTCATGTGCAATCGGGAGTGAGAGTGAAATTCATGATTGCTTAAAAACTAATGAGTTTGAATTAGATGAGCAGCAAACATTTTCAATATGTAATGATTGTGATAATCGTCTTACATATATATCAACTTCAGTTTGGTATCAAGCAATTCAGTATAATGACCCCTTTGGAAATTCGTGCGATGATGAATCTGACGAAGAAGATTCATGGTATTATTATCATGGACATCCAGCTGTTGCATATCCGCCATCTGAAACAACGAATCATTTTCCTCCGTATCCTAATACTCCAGTTATTTATACAAATGAAGAAGTTGTTGTATCGAACAGTTCTTTTGATAGAGGATGCTATCGATATGAAATGTTAACTTTCTCAGATGGTTATAAAAATTATTATTTTTCACAGCTTGATTTAAAAGATCCTGAAAGAAGTAATCTTAGAAGTGGGAATGAAGTGATAATTGGTTCATTTGGAATTATAAATTCAGAATCTATTGATTTTATTATAGAATAATAATAATTAATTCCATCTAATATTAGTAGGTATAATTTGATTAAAATTCAGCAAATCACTTTCTACTTTCAATTCACTATCCATAAACTGACATAATACATCTAATCTCAAATCAACATCATTAAGTTCTAGTAGTTTCTGCTTATCACTACTTTCTAATGGTAACACTAAACACGCTAAATTGGTTAACATTTCAGTTGATATAAATGAAGTATCTAGTGATTTTATTTCTATTGCCTCTGATTCATTTGAGGTGACTAATGAAATAAACTTATTAATTAATTTTTTTCTTTTTAACTGTTCTTCAATAATAGTTTTATTATCATTAAGCAGCTTCATTTTAACCATTCTATATGAATAGTTAGATTCTATTTCTTCTATAGAGACTTTATTTATTCCAGAAACAATTATATTATAATTACCATTATCCATTTCTTTATGTTCAATAATATAACAAAGGGTACCGTGAGAATGAAAAATAGGGTTTTCATTTGTATTAGGCTCTTTTAAAAGAGCAGAACAAAAAAATTTATCTTCAGTTAAAATATCACTAACCAATTCTTTATATCTAGGCTCAAATATATTAAAGCTATATGCTGTTTTAGGGAACATTACAAAATTAGGTAGTGGAAAAATTGGAGCAATACCTTTAAAGTTTTTTAATATTTCATTTGAATCAATCATCTACACCTCTTACTTGTGTTTTGCCTCGGATATATTTCTCTTTAATCCTGAATATTTAGTTCGTTTTACGGGGCTATTTTTAAATATTTTCCTAAATTCTTCTTCAGTTAAATTTTCCCAAAATTTATAATCTTTTTCTTTGAGAGAATATCTATCAAAAAAATCTTTTTCATTAGAAAACTCAGAAAACTTAATATTCCATGGACATACTTCCTGACATATATCACATCCAAATATCCAATCATTTAAATCAATCATATTTTTTTCTTCAAAATCACCCTTATGCTCAATTGTAACATAAGAAATACACTTGTTTGAATCTAAATTATAAGGTTCTACAATTGCGTCTGTTGGACATTCATCTATACATAAATTGCATGTACCGCACAAATCTGTACTAAATGGAGAATCATAGGATAACTCTTTATTAATAATTAATTCACCAAGAAAAACCCAAGATCCAAATTCTCGAGTAATTAAATTAGTATGCTTACCAATCCATCCAATACCCGCTCTTTGGGCCCATGCTTTTTCCATTATAGGTGATGTGTCAACACAATAATAACCTACAATATCTTTATCAATTTTTTGAATTTCTTCTAATAAAATTTTTAACTTAGATTTAATTATTATATGATAATCTTTTCCCAAAGCATAGTTAGAAATAAATGGTGCAGTATATTCTTCAGTTGAATTGCCAGTAAAATAATTTATTGCAACAGATATAACAGATTTTGAATCTTGGTAATAGTTTGATATGTTGGTTCTTTTTTCTATATTATTTTTCATCCAATTCATAGAAGCGTGATACCCATTATCAATCCATTTTTCTAAATGTATTTTATCTTCTTGATAGTATTGAACTGGTGCGATACCAGATTTTGAGAATCCAACATCTAAACATTTCTGTTTAATCAAATCTGTAAATGAATTTGTGTCCAATTTATATTTTAGATAACAGTTCTTTAACTTGATTTTTAAGGATACGACTACCTTGATTATTCACTTCAATAGCCATTGCATTAGTTAATATTTCTTTTGCTTTACTATCTTCTCCATTTGCATAGTAAGACTTTCCAAGCCATAAATAATGTCTAATATCTTTTGGATTAACCTCTATAGCTTTCTTGAAATAATCAATAGCTTCTTCAAACGAGCCTTTTGGTGGAGCTGCATATACTGCACTAGCTATTGTTCGTTCAAGCCATGATAAATCTGCAACATTATAATACCATCTACCCATTACATGAAGACTACCATCATAACTAGGATCAATTTCTATAGCTTTTAAACAATATTTTTTTACTTCATATGAATTTAATATTTTTTGTTTTGTCCCTTCTAAAATACCTTTTTGGCCAATCATTACTGCATACCAATGATTTGCTTTTGCTGAAGAAGAATTTATATCTAAAGCTAATTTTGCATATGGAAGACCTTTATCTATATTTTCTTTTTTCACTAATTCATCAGAGGTCTGATCTGCTAAATCAAAATAACCTCTAGCTAAACGCCAAAGAATTTCTACATCGTCTTTATTTGATGTATAGTAATCTAGAGAAACTTCTAAAGCTTTATCAAAATTACTATCTTCTTGATAATTATCAATTGATTCTATTACAGATGAAAAAACAATTGAACTTAATAAAACAAGTAAATACTTAAAATAATTCATAATTATATTTCCTTAACAATTAAAATCTTTCAAAATAAATGATTTTCAGCTCTCTATTTGCATAATGATTCTCTTCATCGGTTAACTGATTATTAATATAGTTTTTAGAAATATCATTAAAATCAATTTCAACCATCATATTTTCTCCTATAGTCCAGCGGATACCAGCATTCAAGTACCCCCATCCTTCACCAAACAAATCATTACTAGGTGATGGGTTGTAATCAGGGTCGTAATCATTAATAGCCGTATCATATTCTAATAAAAAAGAAAAACTTCTATTAATTTCTTTATCAATACCAAAAAACAAATTAAGATCTTTATCTTTAAAAATTGTATCAGAGTCATCACTATGATAAGGATCTGTTTCCCATGTATTTTTATTTAAACCAACATGCACTCCCAGGTTTCCAAGTAAATTCCAATTCTTACTTGCCACTACATAAACGCCCCAAGCTTTTTGTTCATACCTTTGAAAATTTGTTTGACCATATATACCAGTTCGTTCAATGTACCTTCCCTTGCCTTGGGTATCTAAACCAACTACAATTGCTGGCATAATTGTAGTTTCACTATATGCTCTATATTTAATTTGGATTTCAGGCATTGGCTTATTTACAGAAGGTTCTTTCTCACTAATAAAATCTTGCAACCCATAAGATAATCCCATACAAAAGTTATCTGAAATCCCTACAGATATTTTTGATAAAATACCACCATCATTCACTAATAATGCCTCTAATGTATAAGAGCCTTTAGGCAATGTTCCTGCTGTTGGAATTGTGACAAGCTCAAGAGGAGGAAAAGGTTGTTCTGACTGCATGTAAATTAAATTAACAGATAAAATAAAACATAAAAAATATTTAATCTGATTAGCTAATTTCTTTTTAATCCTCATTAAACTCATACCTTATGTTAAAATTCTATTATTTTCTTTTTCCCTTGAAACCAAGCTTCTCTAATAATCTGATTATCTCTATTATAATTTATTATAATGTGTCCAAAATACTGATTACTACCAGATTTGAATTTATAAAAAGTTGGTAGGTTAGACATATTATACTCAACTTCAGTAATATAATTTTGTTCTGTAAAAAAATTTTCTCCAAATAGGTACTGAATAAATCTTTCAGTGATAGGATGATTAGTAAAATGGAATTCTTTAAGTATACGTGATTCTCTAAGTTCTGTAATTAAAACTAAATCATCATTATCATAATGAAAAATTTTAGTGAATTTAATACTATCCTCATCAAACCAAGTGATGTTAGAAATTTTCTCATTATGATGCTCAGCATTTAAAAACCCATAATCTATTTCATGTTCAAATGGCTTGATATCTAATAGCATAGACTGCAAATCACTATAATTATTTTCTAAACAGAAAAAATTAAAACTGATTAAGGTTAAAATAAATATTTTTCTATACATATCGTAGTTCACAATTATCATATTAAATACAACTTAATTTAATAATATAAAATGATTAAATGGTTAGAAATTTAGAATGAGAGTAAAACAGGGAGGTGGTCAGAAATTAATTTCTCATATATATCATATCCTCCCATATAACCTCCCATATTAATAGTAGATACTTCAAAGCCAGTTGAATATCTAGGTACTAATGTATTTGTTACTAAGATATGATCTAAAAAACTAACGTAAGGTTCTTTGGGATAGGTTGCTTGAGATGGATCATCTACTATTTTTTCAGTAACAAAATGGAATCTTTGATCATCTAAAAATGGCTGGAAACAATGTTCACCATAAGAATCTTTCAAATCATCATTCCAGTCTCCCAGTACAATAAAATTAGAATATCCATTATCCAATTCATTTGAAACGTAATCATAAAGCATTTTTGATGCATTTTTTCTTCTATTTAATCCAGAGTTGCAACACTTCATATGTAAATTAATTATACTATAATATTTAGAATCAGCATATCTGAAAAAATCTGCACGTAATGGTGGTCTACCAGCATAGTTATAATCATTTTCTGCAAATGGCTCAACTTTTCGAATCAATTCAAATTGATCTCTTTTATATATTATAGCCTGATTCATAAATGATGATTGATCAGAAATTATATATTCATAATCAGGTAAAAGTTCCATCATTCTATGGAACCAACCATTCTTCTTAATTTCCTGAAAGGCAATAATATCAACATTTAAATCATAAATAGCTTCACTTAATGCGTTAATTGTCTCTTCATCGGCTGTTGGGAAAAATTCACAATTCCATGTAATGATATCTAACTTTTCCTTAGAACCTAGAGCAGGAAATCTCCATTTATCTGGTATTTCAGGAGTAGGAAATCTCCATTTATCTGGTATTCCAGTATCCTCTAAATTAATTTCTGAATTATAACTAGTAGTAAAATCAATATTTGAATAAAAATCTTTATACAATAAATCAAGTGCAAAGCTATTTTTTTGATTTATCCAATCTCGCATATCTATATCTGGATCAAAATCATCTAATAATAAAGTTTGTGATAAACTATTTTTAATCATGAGCTCATAACGACTTAGAATTTTTTCTTCAATTATTAATTTCATATGACCAAAGGAACTTCCATTGCCATAGTTTTGTGTGATCATCACATTAGTATTAGGATCAATCCATGGGATATTATACCCCTTACTCACTCCACCTGATACAATAATATCTACACCTTTTGCAAAGTAACCCATCTCAACTGCATTTAAATTACCATATCCATTTATCTGACTTCTTAAACCTGATTTAATTTCAGAAATAAAATTATTATATACTCTTTCCCTATCATAAGGAAGACCAGCACTAGTTAATACAATAATAACATTGCATGATGGCTCTAAAATTTTAATCCAATGATCTAAAGTTTCTTTTATATCTAGAATGGTAATTCCATTAATTTTATTTGAAGCAATTTTATCTTTTAAGTTAGAATCAACTATACCTAAGACCCCAACTGTTACACCTTGAATATTACTAATCATATGAGTTTTAAAATTTTCACTAACCAATTCACAATCATTACACTCTAAATTACTTATTAGGAATGGAAATTCAGAAGAATCAGCTAATTTATTTAAATTTTTTGACCCATAAATAAAATCATCTGAACCTGGGACTAATGCGGTATATCCTACTCTATTCATAAATTGAATCATCGTTCTTCCGCTATCAACAACTGACATAGGATGTCCCTGAAAAAAATTACCACCATCTAAAATTATTGATTTTTTTTCATCAATATTATTGTTGATATATTTAAATAATCCAGATCCTCCTATTATTTTCGGAGGGTTATTGGGGTTCATGAAATATGCATGCTGCTCAGCAATAAATCCATGCAAATCATTTGTTGTTATTAAATCAATATCTGTTGAGAATAAAAAAGATGATAATAAAATAATTAGTAACATTATAATTAGAATTTATAGGTAAGTGATCCAATAAGAATCAAATTAGATTCATTAACGCTATCTAAGTCTTGAAACAAATTATCTATCACTGGATACAAATCAGGAAAACTATATTGAGTTTGACTGTAACTACCCCCTATATCAAAAATTAGTTTTTTTACTTTATATCCTAACCCAAAAGTAAATGAACTAGTTGATGATATATATGGTTTAAATGGGGATGTTTGATATTCAAAGCCAAATCTAAGCGCTGTATTATTTAAAGTATAATGTTCTATACCCATACTATATTTTTCATTAGAAGATAAAACATAGGATTTATCATATTCATATTTTTCATAGCTTAATATAAAGCTTATATCATTTTTTAAAAGGTTCATGATAGCCATAGATAATCCATACTTTTTTGGCTTTTGTATATCAGATGTTTTTAATTCAAGATAGTCATTTATATAATTCTTAATTACTTGATTATCTGAATATAATATATCATATGATATAATATTATATGTAGTATCTAATACGCCTTCTAAATTTTCAGAGATTTCTATACCTTCTAAATAATCATATGTAAAATCATTTAAATTATTTTTTATTACTGCTGATTGTTCAAAAGACAATCCAAATGCATATTCATGAAATTGGAGTCTATATCCAAAAGTAAAAAAATTATCCCCTTTTAAATTATATTCAATTTCATATGGAATAATATCAGAAAAATATCCTGATATATCATCATCCATAGGTAGCATGTCTACAACCATGCTCTCATTAATAGTAGTATTGTTAATAATATTAGAAGATAGCCCAATAGACATCTTCAAATCTTTATTTAATATTAAATCTATTGAAGAGCCTATACTATATAAGTGTTGACTACCCTCTGACTCTAGAATATGATTACCTAAGAATGGATCTCTCGAAAATATATCTCCATCATTAGATGGAAGACTACCTCTAATTTCTTCTTTATAATTATAATTATAAGTTTTAAATGGTAAATAGGAAAACCCTGCAGAAAACTTTATTTTACCAATATCCTTATTATATTTTATAGCAATAGCAGAAGATTGATTATAATTAATATTTCTAACATAATCTGCCTCAGTCAAATAATCATCAAAGCTATCTTTCACCACTATACTTCTTCTCTCAAGATTTGAATGGCCTAAATAGCTATAAACTATTGAAAAAAGTTGATTTTCTCCCATTGAAAGATTAGATGGCATTGAACTTAAACATAAAGCTGAATTATCTGCATGAGCAGAACCTATAGCAAATGATCTAGCATTATAAGTTGGATAATTAATGCCAATAGATGAATGATAATAAGTTTGAGCTCCTAAAGTGCTAAATATCAATATAAACAATAAACTAAAATGCATAATCTACCTGTATTTTATAATCAGAACGCTTATCATTAACTAATGGATTAGAAATAGAGCTTCCTAATTCTGTTTGGCCACTAACAACTGTTGTAGTATTAAAATCATCAGTAAGTGAATATTTAAAATTAACTGATAAAGTATTTGTCGGTCTAAATCTAGCTGATATCCAATTATGCATTGCTCCTTGTGTTGAATCAAATATTCTAAAATCTGTATCTTCTATATACCAAGAAAATCCTTTTACAAATACAGTCCCACCTTTTATGGAAAATTTATTATCTACATTATGAGAAAATGAAAACCCTAAAGTAAAGTCAGGCGAACCAATATCACCAACCGCCATTGCTGTTGAGCCTAATGGGCTACCTGTTAATCTTGGTCTAGGTGAGAATGTTGTATATCCTCTACCTATTAATAATTC
Organism: Fidelibacterota bacterium; assembly: GCA_002703645.1. GTDB lineage: Bacteria > Fidelibacterota > Marinisomatia > SCGC-AAA003-L08 > D37C17 > TMED161. Next base: position 32,693 of record NZUX01000005.1, read on the forward strand.
AATATTATCATAATTAGATAACCTTAGAACAAATCGCAATCTTGTCTCTCTAGAATCAAATGGACTTGGATGAGAATTATCAAACTGTCCTCTTCCAGACCATTTTTGTCTAAGATAAATACGATAATTAAATACAGGTCTCCATTCAAAATTAAATGCCGTGCGATAATATTTAGTATTATCAGCTTTTCTATTCCAAGTATCTATTTCATACCTTAAAACAATCGATCTATGAATTTGGTATCTAGAAGATATATACAAACCTTCCTCTGCTTGAGGTTGAGGATTCCCTGAATACAAAAACCCATAAACTGGATCTTCAAGCCAATAAGTATCTTCAAAAATAGATGTTTTAAATCTTTGATAATTAGAGAACGATCTTTGATAAGGATTATCAAAGTCTAAATCATAATTTCTATACAAAACTAAAAAATTAACATTATCAAACTGAGCATAAACATTAAAAACCATCGCCTTAGGTGCGCTAGTTATTGATAATACTGAATCAGCATTACAGCTCATCACTTTGTTTCTAGAGAGTAAAGAAAAATTAGAGGCATCTACTTTACTAGAAGTTGAGTTCATGCAGCTATAATTTGGCATTTCAGCATACTCACCTTGAAATACTAAATTATTAATAGTTGTAGAAAAATTAATACCTATCACTTCTCTTAATGATTTAGCATCCTTCCAAGATGAATTAATTGAAGAAGGAGCACTATGGTACATTGCATCTATCTCTGAATCAGCTGAATTAGTTATATAGGTAAGATAAAAAGCATCTCCAGAATAATCATCAAAATCAGAG
>NZUX01000006.1 GCA_002703645.1 Fidelibacterota bacterium
ATATAGGGCAAAAAAATGCTATCGCTGAATCTTTGAATTGTATAGCATTAACACACTACCAACTAGACAACCAAGAAGAATCTATGAATTATCTAAATAGAATAGATGGAATGGATAGTATAAGCGAGGAGAATGTTTTTCTCCATAAACTATATCTATGCTTAAATACGAAGCCTAAAGATAGTGATATAGACTANAAAGATATTATTTCTNATNTTGNNCTTAAGAATAAATTAAGTTATGAAATCTACTATATAATCTATCTAATAACAGAAAATAAAAAATATCTTAGAATAGCATTAGAGAAAATAAATGAATTATCTAAATCTGCGAAAGATGCTAAAAAGTTTTTAAGCTATCCTCTGCCATTAAGGATTATTAAATCTAAATAATATACTATATACCTACTATTTTAGAGTTAATCGAAAACTTTATCTTCTATACCCTTATTAATAATATATTTATAATAATCTACCGTTATNGTCCCTTCAACAATAGAATTATTCTCTAAACCCTGNCCATCTTTACCAATAATATTACTAACGTCCTTATTTAGCCAATTAAATATTTTTTTATCTTTTACATAATATTTTACTATAGATTTATTTGGCATATAATATTTATCATCATATAAATCATAGTAATTAGATATATTAAACAATTTGAGCGTATCAAGTCTTGTAGTTACATTTTTTATAACCCAATTTAAAGTATCAACCTCAACTTCAACTATTGGGTCAAATGTTATCTTGGTATACTCATTTGGCATCTCTAGCTTTAAGCTATCAACTATTAAATCACCAATTAAAATTATACTATTAGCATCTAATGATTTATTGTCATTTAATATTTTAATATTTTTAAGATTATCAAAATTATCCAATGGCGATGTAAAAAGGCCTGTTTTGGGGAGTATTCCAAACCCCCTAGCCTTAACCTTAATCATATCTGGGTTTTTATAAAAAACTTTATATTTTTTCTTAGGCATCCTGAAGGCAGGAATCTCCAGCTTAACATTCATATTNACTTGATAATCTTCAATTANAAGAAATTTCTCATTTGTTTTTCTTATGTAGTATTCTTCAATTGATTCTGCATAGGAAATATTTAAGATAANCATAAATGATATAATTNAAAGTATTTTCATTCTACTATATCCGCATATAAAAATTTCAAATAGCCTAAACTGATAAATAAAGCAGACCAAAGGAANCAAACTAAAATACAATTTCTAAAAATATCATATGGAATAGGATCGTAAAATGATAATAAAAAAATATCGATATATCCAGTAAAAAGATAAGGATCCATAATTTCAAATAGATCTATAGGAATNAATGAAATAGCTGTACCTATAAATACTATACTAATAGTTGATATNATAGGTGTGACACTATTTTTTGAGAAAGATGAGAAAAATAAACATAAAGAAGCAACCGTAAGCATTACAAAGTTAGAAAAAAGGAAACTAAGTCCAAATCTCCATAAGATATCATCTTCAGCTAATAATAGTATGCCTTTATGNAAAACAATTAACTCNCCTCCACCTAAAACCAAATATGAAATAANTAAACTATAAAAGAAAAAATAAAACATCATCAATGTAGTATAACAATAAACTAGAATAATTTTAGAGGTAAAAACAGAAAACCTTGATATNGGACGAGTTAAATACATTCTAAATGTACCTTTTGAATACTCACCAGATATTATCTCTGAAGGAACAATAGTTGATAAAAATGGCATATGAGTAATTAGTATAGCAACTATTATATAGGTTGCTAAATAGCCATTAACAACAGTACCTATAAATAAAAAAGAATCCTGCATTTGTCCATAAATTTTATTTTGTANNGATATAGCACCATAATCAATTGCGAATATAATTACAGGAATAAGCAATGTTATAAGAAGAAAACTAATATAAGTTCTTCTCTTATAAATAGCTTTCAAATATTCATTATATAATAGCTTAATCATTATTGAAATACTCAATTAAATTTGATTCTTTACTAATNTTNTAAATATTAATTTTATTAANTAANGAAAGTAGGTNTCTAGGCGTATCTTTAGATTTNGANTCAATCAATATAGTATTATTGAANCGAGATACTAAATTAAATTCAGATGAATCATTGATTNCTTTGNNNGCCATATCAGCATNATCAGATATTATAGACCATCGNNTACTANTNATAAACTGAGATTCCATTGATAGCACCTTACTGTTTTTACCATTATTAAAGATAGTGAAATCCGTACAAAGCTCTTCAACATCTTTTAAATTATGCGTACTTAAACAAATCGTTTTCCCCTCATTATTTAAACGTTTGATAATTTTTATCATATCATAAATTCCATTTGGATCTAATCCATTGTTAGGCTCATCTAGAACAATAACTTTAGGGTTATGAATAAGCGCTTGAGCTATGCCTAATCTTTGTTTCATTCCGTAAGAATATGCAGACACTTTATCTTCTGATCGATTTGATAAGTCAACCAATTCCAATACGTAGTCAATATTATTCGATTTACTATTTGACATTCTAGAGAACATCTCTAAGTTTTTTCTTCCTGATATATACTCATAAAATGAGGGCGATTCAATTAAGTAGCCAAATTCAGTCTTTAAGATATTACTGTTTTTTTTAATCAGCTTATTGTTATACATAATACTTCCTGTCCAATTATTTATCAATCCAGGAATTATTTTCATAAAAGTAGATTTGCCACTACCATTGGCTCCTAAAATGCCAAAAATTGAATTATTCGGAATAGAAAATGAAATATCAATTAAAGCCTCTACTTTATCATACTTTTTTGAAATATTGTTAAATTGAAGGATATTTTTCATTTTCTAGAATTCGATTATTACACCTGCAACAGGGATTTGTTTGTATTGATAACTCATTTTATACGTCCCATCATCAAAATATATTTTTTCCCATTCATTATCACGATCTAATATNTTCTGTATATCAATAAATGTNGTCANATTGATATTTTNNAAATTAAACCTTCTTAATATCATAAAATCTATTCGGAAGTAGTAATCATCCCTAAGNCTATTTAGCTCAANNTCAGGATTAATNGACCATTTTCGAGTATAAAAATCATATTCTTTAGGTGTATAGGGTAANCCNTCAGAATATCTACANCTAAAGCTTANCTCAAACTGGTCTGCTGGCATAAAAGGNAGCCATGAAGAAAATTTAAAAAGATTTGAATATCTATAAGTATTATACCAAGAATAATCNTTAAAATTAATTTTATAACCACCNACAAGAGTCAAAGAGTTCCTTATATCAAAATCCCAAGAGTATTGACCAGAAAATCCTTCCCTATAATCTTTAGCTAAAGATTCGGAATATGAGTAGCTAAACGTACCATACCACTTTTCTGCATATTTCTTTTGAATAAATAATTCTAAACCTTGTGACTCTCCTTCTCCNATATCAACAAACCCTAATTCAGCATCAAGCGGATNAGGCGTGATATCAGAAGATAAGANAGCTCGNTTATATATATATTTTTTATACCATTCAATTGTCATTTTNACATCACTATTAATATAATGNTCTATTCCTAATATAATCTGATCACTATAAGAATGCTTAAGAGNCNTAGGGTTATTAGGATTTAAAAAAATCCAATAGCTGGGTGTTTGATAGTATTTTCCTAAAGCTAAATTAACTTTTGTTATTGGACTAAATAGATAGCTAAATGCTAATCTTGGCGATATGCTTGAATGGTTATTGTAAGGAACCAAATCATATCTTAACCCTGTAGTGATTACAAAAGGATTTAAATTAAATTTAAGCTGTCCATATAAAGCGTATTTCCACAAACCTCCTTCTTGATTGTTTCTAAATGCTGGATTTATATAAGCAATACCAATTTGTTCGAAATTATCAATATAATGCAACTCTTCACTATGGTTGGATTCAAAATCATAGTAATCATTATAATTATATAAAATACCATCTTCTAAATCTGGATAATTATAAAAGTAAACCGTATCAGGATCTAATTCCTCATGCATTTCATATTGACCATACTTTATATTTAAACCAGTACTAAATTTAAATTTCTTGTTAATCTTGTATACCATATCCCATTTTAAAAAAATATCCGATTCTACATTATCTCTGTAAAAAAATGTGTCAACAACAGTTTCCTCTTTTTTGTATACTTCTGCATTCCAACTTGACAATGTTTTACCTCCAGTAAGCATGAAATATGCTTTATCTGAAAATAAAGATTTATATGTTACTCCTCCAGTATACTGAAACCCTGAGTAGCTAACATTTTCTGCTCCTCTTAAATCCGGTCTATTTTCATCTTTAATCTCAATACTATCCACAGCCCCAATAAAATTAAAAATTAATTTATTTTTACTATCTATATCATACGATACTTTGTGCTGAGTATTTGAATATTTAGGAACAGATGTCAACCCTGCAGATTTAATAAGATGTTCAATAAATGATTTTCTATAACTACTAATAAATGANCCNTTNCCATTNAGTATAGGTCCTTCAGCTAAGAATCCAATACCAGCCATACTCATTTCTAGGTCTAATTCGAAATTTTCTAAACTACCTTCTCTTAAATTGATATCCATAACTGAAGATTGCTTATCTCCATATCTTGCAGGAAATCCACCTGAAAAAAAATCAATCCTTTCTACAAACTCAGTATTAATAATATTAACAGGCCCACCACCACTACCAACTTCTCCAAAGTGATTTGGATTGGGAATCTCTAAATTATCCACTATAAATAAATTCTCAGCAGGTCCCCCACCTCTTACAACAATTTCATTACTCTGATCAGTGGCTGTTATTACAGATGGTAAAGAATGAATCATCATTTGAATATCATACGCACCAACTGGGTCCGAACGAATTTCTTCTCTATCTATAGTTTGAGTAGAAACAATAGCATCTTCAACCTTTTCAAAGTATCCCGCCCTAGATACTATCTCATCTCCNATTAAAGATGTTTGGTATAAATTAATTTTCAAGGGAGTAGTTCTNTTGGAATTTATATTAACATTTGTTCGAGTAACGCTTTCATAGCCAATCATCGATATGAAAATACTATAACTTCCCGTTGGGACATTATANATTAAAAATTCTCCATTCAAATCTGTCGATGNNCCNATATTAGAATTCAATAAAACAATATTTGCCCCNATAATAGGTTGCTGAGTTTCGCTATCTATNACCTCNCCACCAATATTGCCTTTTGATTCTGCAAATAGGCTACNGACAAAAAGAAGTAAAAGAATAGTTATATTTGACATTTTAGAAAGCTAAGNTTTAAAAAGATTCAGAAATAAAATCNTGAAGATTNCTATAAGATTTGATTNTAGTGTAATTACTATAAGNTATATCTAACAAATCAACGCCACGGCCACTTAATAAGATTTTACAANCTGAATCNACAAAGTAGGCAAGCAATTTATTTATCTCCTCATTAGCTATATCTTTATTTTCAATATAAACNATTGAAACAAATATTAATTTTGGATCNCTACTATCTAATTCGCTAATAAGATCATCAACAGGNANATTTGGCCCTAAGTTATATATTTTTATGCTATNTGTTTGNTTAAGTATATTCTCAGCCATATAAATAGGCAAGTCATGCTTATCATTAACTAAAGTCAAACAGTAAGCTTCATGCTTCCTTNATTTNGAATTCTCTGANTCNTCAATATTTATTATAAATTTCTTTATAACCTCTGATGCCATATGCTCTTGAGTNATTGATAGTTTTCCTATGCTCCACTGCCTTCCTATTTTTTCAAGAATAGGTATNANAATTTCATCAAACANATAATCATATTNATANCCTTTAATAAGNAGAGAATTCATTAATGATAAAAATTTGTAATTNCCCCTATTANNTAAGGCTTTATANGAATAATCAATTAATANTTCNGNNTTTGANTCATTAATAGCTTCTATTAATTTTTTATTATTACCTACAAGGTTTGAAAGATTTATGATTACATTAGATGTTTTGTCGGACTTTATAAATTCTCTTAAATGTTTTAGGTGAAACTTCCTATGCCCACCTTTTGTTTTNTAGCAGCCAATTTTACCAGAATCTGCCCATCTTTTTACGGTAGAAACATTGACACCAATTAAATCTGCTACTTCATAAGAGTTNTATATCATAATNGATAATTTATAAACAACAATTTATATATTCCAAGAATTAAATGCGCGTTATGAGCGTTTTATTTTATTTTTANCTTGCACGTTATGGGCGTTTGTAATAGATTATAGTCATGAAAAGTAAAAAAATAACTATAATTGGGGGTGGNTTATCTGGCCTNTCNGCGTCTTGCTATTTNGCNAAAGAAGGCTTCNAGGTTACTATTGTTGAGAAAAATGAATCTATAGGTGGTAGNCTCTCTTCTTTTNNTCAGGATGGNTTNACTTTTGANATGGGNCCTTCCTGGTACTGGATGCCTGATGTTTTTGAAAGTTTTTTTAGTGATTTTGGCAAGAANATAGAAGACTANTACGAACTTATTAGGTTAAATCCTTCTTATAAATTTTTCATGGAAAATAATGAAATAAATATATCTAAAGATATTAATAAAATTTATTCATTNTTTGACGATATTGAGCCAGGGNCATCAAAACAGCTAAAGTTGTTTTTAGAACAAGCAAAGATGAAATATGATGTATCTATGAANCACTTTATAGACTTGCCAAACATGAAAGTATCTGAATATTTATCAAGTTCGATATTAAAACATTCTTTATCATTAGATTTATTTAAAAGNCTAAGGAANCATATTTCAAAATATTTTAGCTCCAAAATGCTTAGAGAAATTCTAGAATTNCCATCGATGTTTCTNGGGGGAAGTCCCAATAACACTCCCGCTCTTTATAGCTTAATGAATTATGCTGACATCGTAAACGGAACATGGTATCCAATGGGNGGAATGNTCAAAATAGCAGATGCATTTAAAAACTTAAGCTCTGAGCTTGGAGTTAATCATATCACAAACGATGAAATTAGCCAGTTTACAATAAACAGCAACAAGATTTCATCAATATTATCAAAAAAAGATAATCTTTATAAATCAGATCTGTATATTTCTTGCTCAGAATATCCGCATACTCAGACAGAATTNATAGATAAGAAGAATAGATCTTACAATAAACGCTACTGGTCTAAAAAAAATATAGCACCTTCTGCATTAATTTTTTATCTAGGCATATCAAAGAAAATTGACAACCTAGAGCATCACAATTTATTTTTTGATAAAGATTTCGACCAACATTTAAATGAAATCTTTGATAAGGAGGTCTGGCCTACAGAGCCCCTATTCTATGTTTGCTGTCCTAGCAAAACAGATAAAACTGTAGTTCCAAAAAATAGCTATGAAAATTTATTTATATTGGTGCCAATAGGCTCAAATTCTGTTGATAATAAAGATATAAGAGAAAAATATTTTAATCAGATTATGAATCGATTAGAAGAAAAAACAGGGCAGAATATAATAGATTCTATAATTACAAAAAAATCTTTCTGCGTAAATGATTTTATATCAAGATACAACTCTTATAAGGGTAATGCTTATGGACTTGCAAATACTCTCCTTCAAACTGCATTATTTAAGCCAAAGATTAAAGATAAGATTATTAAAAACCTATACTATACAGGGCAATTCACAGTTCCAGGTCCGGGGCTCCCTCCTGCAATCATATCAGGCAAAATAGTGGCTAACGAAATTATAAAAGGAAACAGCTAATGAAATATATATTTGACGATTTCTCAAAAAAAACATCAAAACTAATAACTAATGAATACAGCACATCTTTCTCATTTAGCTCTAGATTGCTATCTAAGGATATTAGGCCAGCAATCTATTCTATTTATGGCCTTGTCAGGCTAGCTGATGAAATTGTTGACTCTTTTCACGATCATGATAAAAAATCTCTATTGCGTCAATTAAAAATAGATTATAAAAATGCCATTGATAATAAAATAAGCCTCAATCCTATTCTAAATTCATTTCAAGAAGTTTATCATGAATATGATTTTGAACCTGAACTAGTTGATAGTTTCTTTAGAAGCATGGAATTAGATTTGGATCCACAGTTCTATACAGAGAAACTTTATAATGAATATATCTATGGTTCAGCTGAAGTAGTAGGATTAATGTGTTTAAAAGTATTTGTAAAAGGAAATGCNGAAAAATATGATGAGCTAAAGGATAGCGCGAAAAAATTAGGTTCAGCTTTTCAAAAAGTAAACTTCTTGCGTGACTTAGAATTTGATAATAATGAATTAGGTAGAACATATTTTCCAAATGTAGATTTTTCAAATATTACAAATAGGCAAAAAGATGAAATAATTGAAGATATAAGTTCAGACTTTAATGACTCTTTGATTGGCCTTAAAAAGCTAGATAGAGATTCATTTTTAGGGGTTTATGTTGCCTTTAGATACTATAAAGAACTTCTTTTAAAAATAAAAAAAGCAAACTTGAAAGATTTGAAATCAACAAGAATTAGAGTTAGTAATGCTAAAAAAATTAGTCTTGTTATTAATTCAACAATAAAATTCAACACAGGATTGATTTGATGGAAAAAGTTGTCTTAGTAGATAGAAACAATAAGAAAATTGGATTAGAGGAAAAAATACTAGCCCATAAAAAAGGCTTATTGCACAGAGCCTTTTCAATACTAATCTTCAATACAAGTAGAGAACTGCTTTTACAAAAAAGAGCAAGTACAAAATATCATACTCCAGACCTATGGACTAATACTTGCTGTAGCCACCCTCTAGATGGTGAAAGCTACGAAGAAGCCACGGAGAGAAAGCTGTTTCAGGAAATGGGCATGCAATGTGTTCTTGAAGAACATTTTAATTTCATATATAAATCAAAATTAAGCCCTTCATTAATNGAGCATGAGCATGATACTGTCTTTATTGGGACTTCTAATTTAAAGCCGGTTTTAAATCCTGATGAAGCCTCTAGTTTTCGCTATATATCATTAATAGATTTAAAGAAAGAGATAGATTCTTATCAATCAAATTTTACGCCTTGGTTTAAAATAATATTAGATAGAATTGATATAAACTATTATTCTAAAAAAGAATTCTATTATTATCAATATGCTTAATATGCTATTTTATATTTTAATTGCTATCCTATCTATTATTTTTATGGAAATTGTAGCAATTTTATCTCATAGATATATTATGCATGGCCCTGGATGGGTTTTGCATAAATCTCATCATATTAAGGCAAGGAATCAAAAAGATTTTGAACTTAATGATTTATATTTCATATTTTTTTCATCTCCATCTATATTCTGTATCGTCTACGGCTTTCTATACTCTAATTATTTATTTTTATCAATAGGTATAGGAATACTAATGTATGGAGTTATATACGTTGTACTACATGATATTATGGTTCATGGTAGATTTGGCCTAAAACTATCTTTAAATATTAATTATTTAAAAAAAATCAGAAAATCTCATATGAAACATCACTCATGTAAAGAGAAAAATGGAGCTACTAATTTTGGATTTATAACATATAAATGAGTTACTACTACAAAATCTTATTTTTTTCATTTATAATTCCATTTCTCTACTCATTCCATCCTAGAATAAAATTTAACAAAAAGTTTTTAATAATTTTAAAATCAATACCACTGGCAGCAATTCCTTTTATTCTATGGGATATTGTATTTACTAAGCATTCTATATGGGGCTTTAATCAAAATTTTATATCAGGATTAGAAATAGCAGGGCTGCCAATAGAGGAAGTGCTATTTTTTATAATTATTCCTTATTGCTGTATTTTCACTTATCATCTATTAGAGATAAATAAAATATCATTTTTCAAATTCAATAAATACAAAGAGCTTCATACTCTATTAGCGATTGTTGTGCTATTAATTGGAGTTGTCAATATTTCAAAGCGATACACTGCGCTATGCTTCATACTATTTGCTTTAATATTGCTCATTTTCACAAGATACTCTAACTATAAAGACTATGATACCTTTTATACGAATTTTATACTAACGATGATTCCTTTTATTGTAGTAAACGGAGCCTTAACAGGTTTATTCTATGGACAGACAGTCGTATGGTACAGTATGTCTGAGATATTAAATATTAGAATTACAACGATACCTATTGAAGATATATTCTACTGCCATCAGCTTTTACTAATGAATATTATTGCTTACAAAAATATTGAGAGTAGAATTTGATCTTTAAGCTTATAATTATATCAATAATATTTAATATATCATTTACATCAAGTTTTGAATTTCTTGATAGCTCAAAAGATTGGGTTAAGCTAAAAGAACGAGATGGAATAGAGATATCTACAATTCAACATGAAAATATGCCATATTGTAAGGCTACAAAGATTTACCCCTACTCATCTGAAAAAATAAAAAAAATATTAGATGATAAAGCTAGTTACCCTACAACTTTTGAAAGAATCGAATCCTTAGACTCTTTATCAGCTGATATTGTGCATATAAAAATAAACTTGCCATTTCCCTTCTCTGGTAGAGATTATATTGTTAGGTATAAATATTTTCAAGAAAAAAATTTTGAATATTATGAATACTCAGCTACAAAAGATATTCAAGCTAACCTAGAAGATGGTTATGTCCGACTCCATAACGCTTTTGGAATCTGGAAAATAGAACCGATAGATAGTAATTCTACGAAGCTAACGCATATATGGAATGGTCAACTACTAGGAAGCTTCCCCTCTTGGGCTTTATCTAGAGCTTGGGTCGCACAAGGGAATGAACTCTTATCATCTATTTCTAATCAATTAAATTTTTAAGATTATTATAATTAATCATAATTGGTACTAATTGCTTACATTTCTTTTCCATTTTTGATATAGTCATTTTTGATATAGTCATTTTAATCTCTGATATAGTCATATTTGTTCTCCTTTTTAATAATTGAATTTACAAAATTATTCTAAAAAATATTTAAGAATGGGTGTCTTTCTTGTATATATCTGCCCCACCCCATCAAAAGTCCTCATGGGGTTGAAACTGCCCGTAAAAAACTGCCCGTAATCGTTGAAATGACACTATTTGATGAATTATATGGAATATCTTATAGGAATAAAAAAATCCCATCTTGTAGAAGGGGTTTCTTAGTTATCGAGAGTCGGAACGGCCAGATTTGAACTGGCGACCCCCTGACCCCCAGTCAGGTGCGCTACCGGACTACGCCACG
>NZUX01000007.1 GCA_002703645.1 Fidelibacterota bacterium
AAGTACTCCTAAGGCATATCCTGGTATTGAATAGCCCACGAAAACAATAATACTAGATATCACATCAAATTTTTGTCCATGCTTAAGAGCTTTCATAATTCCCAGTGGAATACATACTAAATACCCTAAGAATAAAGATGTTAATCCAAAAAATGCGGATATATGTAATCTTTCAGCAATTAAGGTGGATACATTTTTACCTTTCTTATCAGAATATCCTAAAAATCCCTGAAGAATTCCGTTGAACTTTCTTTTAGTAAGAATTACCGTATTTTTTTCCGTATTCATTTTTTTTACTTTCCAATCTGAAAAGTACCAAGTTTCTATCATATTAGGATTTGAAGGGAGTTCTTGATATTCATTTTGAAAATGAATATACTTTTCTCGATTAAAATTATCATCTATTTTAAGTTGATTAATATTTGGTAATTCAAATTCTAATCCAACACCAGTCTCTATAATTTGATATTCTTCGTTATCATCAATATCAACTCTAACATATCTTTGCAGTAAGTAATTTTGAAATTTAGATACACTTACATTATCAACAGATTCTCTAAATGATTTTCCAATTTCAATGCTTTTACTTTTATATTCTTTTGGAAAAACTCCAAGCCATATTAAATATCTAACAACAATTGGTTTATCAAGTCCATATTGCATTCTTAGCTTTTCAAGTAGTTCTGGTGTTAACTCTGAGCTATCACCAGTTACATCAGAGCTCATAGATATTCCACTTTCTGAACCAGCATTTGCATTTTTAAGCTGTTTTACAGCTCTTTCAAATGGACCATCTGGAGCAATCTGAAGAATGAAAAATACCATAAATGTAATTCCAACAAATGTTGGAATCATTAAAAGTAATCTTCTTATAACGTATTGAAACATATTATTTTTTTAAGTTATCCCAATAATCAACAACTTCATTTTCAATAGGAATTGTTGCATTAGATGTTTTCCTAGCATCGATTAATCGTTGTTTTTTTTCAGGGTCTATCCACCAGTATGTTATTGGTGACAACCAATTTCCACTATAACCAATTCCATGCTCCGGCATTCCAAATTTATCCCAATTCAGACAGCGATATCCATAAGGAGCACCCCACCCAAAGGCCCAATGGTATTCTTTTGATGCTATTTCATCAATTTTTTGAAGAATTTTAACACGTTCATCCATACTCCAATTAGTATTATAATCTTCAATTAATTTATCAATCTCTGGATTAGCCATCCCTGTTACATTCGTCACATCTAATTTCTCAGAAAATTTTGAATGCAACATCCCTTCTGGACTAGGTAGTAAAGAACCTGTCCAACCTGCAAATTGGACTTGGAATTTTCTATCCATAAGTTTTTCAAATGTATTTTGAAGGACCACTAGATTAATTTTTATTCCTACTTCTTCAAGATCTTTTACTAATGGATTGAATATACGATCCCAGCCTTGACTTATGTAAAAGTTTTCAATTTCAAAAAACTCTCCATCTTTTGACAGAAGTTTATCTCCAGGTTTTTTTGTCCACCCCGCTTCAGCCAGTAGAGATAATGCTAATTCAGGATTAAAATCTTGTGTAGGGTTATTAGGGTTAGCGTACTTGCTTCTAGGAAACCATGAATTTTTTCTTACATACTCATGATAAAATAATTTATCCATAAGTTTTTCTACATCCCATAAGTGACAAAATGCTTTTCGAACTTTAACATCATCAAATGGAGCTTCTAAAGTATTAAATGCAAGTCCACCAACTCCTGCTGGAAGAAAATTGATGAATTTTTTTCTTTGGATTAAACCTCTTTCAATTTCCTTATATTCTGAATCCACAAATTTCTCTGCCCACCATTGCGCTCTTGAAACCATATAGGTATCATAGTCACCTGCAAAAAATCGTTCTACTTCTTGGGTCTCATCATTAATGAAAATAAATTCAAGAACATCATAGTTATATAGCCCGGTGTTCCTTGGATGTTGTAGAGCCCAATAATCTAACTTTCTGTCAAGGACCACTAATCCATTATTCTCTTGAGTAGTTCTTTGATTGTTAAGTGTATAAGGACCAGATCCAGGCATCATCTCAAATTGATATTTATCAATATAAGTTGTGCCATCAATTTTATTTAAATAATAAGATGGATATACGGTTATCCCTGAAAAACTATATAAATTTCTCCACTCTGTTTTTTTGGCTTTAACACTAACAATATATTTNCTTTTTGCAATAGGAGTATTAAACTTTTCANTCCAGAAAGTNTAAACATTTGGNTCTCCATGNCCTTCATCAACAAGTATATTATAGGTAGCAACTACATCTTCAGCNGTCACNTCTCTTCCATCAGANAATCTTGCACGAGGATCAATTCTAAATAAAAAAGTTAATGAATCATNTTCNACTTTCCAATGAGTAGCAAGTGCTGGNTCAAGCTTAAATGTTTCTGANTCAAAACTTAACAAAGGNTCATAAATAAGTCCTTCAATAAGACTNTTTAATTGCGANCGNGTTTCTTTACCAAAAGCTCTAAGNGTATTAGGAAAAACCATACCAGCTAGAAATCGAAGAGTATCNCCNTTTACAGCATTTGGATCTCCNGATATNTTTGGAGATAAATTAGTATTCCANCCATTTTTCTTTGCAATACTTTCAAANCCATATCCNCCATCTTCTTTTGAATCTGATAAAGCTTTATCTTTATCATTATACGTTTTAGATGTATCAAATTTTTTATATACTTTNTTATCCCCGCNATCACANCCAATTTGAANTAGCAAAAGNATAGATATNACACTTATTTTAAAATAAANNAACATAACATCTCCTAATTAAATANATNAAATCTGGAATGGCCTTAACTTAATAATTTCTTTTTAATTCTAGAAAGATTAAAAACGAATAGCCTATAAAGTTATTTAATAATTATATTTAGCTAACTTTCAAGGATNATATTATGAATTTAAAAGATATAATTNGTCGTTTAGATATAAATGCAGANTGGGTAGGTTTAAGAGAGTATAAAGAAAATACTACATANCATGCGATAAGAGATAAAAATCCTCTTTCTAATGAAACTTCAATTGACCATGGTGTTATGGTTGANGTTCTTAAAAATGGACAATTTGGNTATTCTGGTACTTCTGATCTTAGTTTTGAAGGNATTAATAAAGCTGCAAAGTTAGCATTTGATAGTGCATCTAAAGCTTCTTCNCATTCTNTTTTTTCTTTTGATAATAATGTAAGGCCTAAATCTAATGGNTCATATGAAACTCCATTNGAACTNCCCTTTGANNCATTAAGNGTAGGAGAAATAAATGATATTTTAATGAAGGCTAATGATTGGTTGAAAATTGATGANCGAATAATATCTGTNACAGCAATGGCTATGCTTGTTGAAACTACTATAAATTANGCTTGTTCAAATGGTAGTGATATTAGTCAAAAAATGAATATTGTAGGTTCTGATTATTCTGCGACTGCTAAAGATGGTAATATCATCCAAACTCGAACTGATGGTAGATCTGGAAATCAAATGGGTCTTGAAAGGTTTAATTTAGATTTAGTTAANCAAAGGTGTGATAAAGTTTCATCTCANGTTATAGAATTAGTTGAAGCTGANCAATGNCCGACAGGTACAATGTCATTAGTANTAGCNCCAGATCAAATGATGCTACAAATACATGAAAGTATTGGGCATGCGCTTGAAATTGATAGAATTTTAGGTGATGAAAGAAATTATGCGGGTTGGAGTTTTGTAGANTTGAAAGATTTTGGAAATNTNAAATATGGNTCTGATATTATGAATGTAACTTTTGATCCTACAATATCNAATGAAATGGCNTCTTACGGGTTTGATGATGGAGGTTTTAAGGCAANNAAAGAACANCTTATTAAAGATGGTGTCTTAATACGGGGNCTAGGAGCNCTTGAAAGTCAAGCTAGAAGTAATATCCCTGCAGTTGCAAATTTTAGATCTTGTTCATGGAANAGAGCTCCTATTGATAGAATGGCTAATCTTAATCTTGANCCAGGAGTTTCTAGTTTTGATGATATTATNTCATCTATTGAGTATGGTGTATANATGGAAACTAANAGNTCTTGGTCAATTGATGATTACAGAAACAAATTTCAATTTGGATCAGAGTATGGGAAGNTNATTGAGAATGGNAANATAACAAAAACCCTACGAGATCCTAATTATAGAGCAATTACTGTTCCATTTTGGAATAGTCTTGCAATGGTAGGAGATCAATCTACATTTGAAGTCCATGGTACTCCAAATTGTGGAAAAGGTGAGCCTAATCAAGTTATTAGAGTGGGTCATGCCTCGCCAACTTGTTTGTTTAATGATATTCAAGTATTTGGTGGAGCTTAAGGAGATTTTATGAAAGAATATTTTTTTAACATATCAGAAAAAATAATGAATAGTATTAATCCAGATGAGCATCTTATGCTGTCTATTAATGGTGAGAATAGTGAATTTATTCGTATTAATAATGCGAAAGTTCGACAGATTGGNACTGTTAGTGANGCATCTTTTGGGATTGAGCTTATAAAAAATAATCGGAAAATAGGAATATCTTTTACTTTACAACGGAACCTTGAAAAAGATATTAAATTAGCCATGAATCATTTAGATGTATTACGTACTAATATTGATTCGTTACCAGAAGATCCACTATGCGTTTTACCTAAAGATTACGGTTCACTTGATGAGGAATATGAAGGAAACCTTTTATCTTCAAAAGATTCAATTGATTCTCTTTTGCCGGTTATGCAAGGTGTTGATTTAACTGGAATATGGGCATCAGGAGATGTTTTTGTTGGAAATTCAAATAGCGCAGGTCAAAAAAATTGGTTTTCCACTCAAACATTTTCATTGGACTATTCTCTTATTAATCCTCTTAAAAAAATGGTAAAAGAAACATATGCCGGCACACATTGGAATCAAGAGGATTATGAGCTATTTATAAATAACTCAAAAGATAAAATGGCAATGTTAGATATGGATTCAAAAAAAATTAACCCAGGGTCATATAGAACCTATATTGCATCTGCTGGAGTTTCAGATTTAGTTAGCATGTTATCATGGGGGGGGATTAGTGAAAATGCAATTAGAAAAGGACGTAGCTCTTTTATTAAAATGAAGGAGGGAGAAAAGCAATTATCTCCATGTTTTTCATTAAGAGAAGACTTCTCCTCTGGAACGGTTCCTAGATTTAATAGTGCCGGGGAGATTGCTAATATTGAGCTTCCACTTATTATTGATGGTTCATTGAAGAACACCTTAATATCAACTAGAACGGCAAATGAATATAGCCTTGATTCAAATTTCGCATCTTCTGGTGAGTATTTACGCTCTCCGGTAATGAGTAGTGGCTCCTTAAGTGAAAAAGATGTATTATCTGAACTTGGGACTGGTGTTTATCTTTCTAACCTTCACTATTTAAATTGGAGTGATCAGCTTGGAGGTAGAGTTACTGGAATGACAAGGTATGCTTGTTTTTGGGTCGAAAATGGAGAAATAGTTTCACCTATTGAAGATATGAGATTTGATGATACTGTCTATAATTTCTTTGGGAAAAACCTTGAATCTGTAACAGATACATCAAGATTAAATCCAAATGTTGGTAGTTATGGGGGAAGAAATTTAGGTGGTGTTTATTGTCCTGGAATTATTCTTAAGTCATTTAAGCTTACGCTTTAGGCTAAGCCAGATTTACCCGAAAAATCATTAAAGTCAATATTCATATTTTTAATGGCGATATTCCATTTATTTTTATCTGTTTGAGAAAATATTAATTCTTTAGATGATGGCATAATAATCCAGTCGCCATTTTCTATTTCTTTTTCAAGTTGGCCAGATTCCCATCCNGAATATCCCATGACAATCCTATATTCATTAGGCCCTAGACCATTTTTAATATCATCNAATACTTCATCGCTATATGATATTCCTGCGGTATTAGATATGATTAATGTTTCATCTTTTTGATAATTAATATCATGAAGAATAAACCCTTTTTCAGGTGAAACAGGCCCTCCAAAATAAACCATTTGCTTTGTAAGTCCAATTTGCTTGATAATATCTAATGATTCTTCTTTATGTAAGGGTTTGTTAATTATAAGACCCATAGCACCCTTATCATTATGTTCNCATATATATATAAGACTTTGACCAAATACNGGNTCATCATTNAGATGNGGCATATTTATAAGGAATATATTAGAGAGTTTATTCATACTATTATACTACTATTAGTTNTAAAAAAAATAAAGAAAAATCTTAGTAAGTATTATATAATTAATAAATTATAGAGTGAAAAAAAACTATTATTTAATTTTATGTATATACTNTTTTAGCTGTGCAGTTCAAGGGCCTATATCTGGTGGGCCTATTGATGAATCTCCACCTAATCTTTTATATACAACACCTGAAAATTTCTCTACTTCAATCTCAAATAAAGAGAAAATNATTCTTTATTTTGATGAATTNCTTGACCCTATTTCAGTTTACAAATCAATTGTAATTAATAATCAAGATTTTAAGATTAGAACTAAAGGAGAAAAAGTTATTATTTCTCCTAGTAATGAATGGGATAAAAATTTTTTGATAGATATTTATATTAATAAATATTTAAGTGATTATCAGCAAAATAATTTGAGAGCCCCTATAAATTTGTTTTANACACANGAAAAAGAAATTTCTAGAAGTTCTATTAATGGTAAAATTTTAGATATAAGAGATATAATAAATAAGCATNATGAAACAGATAACAATATTTCATTTGAGGTAGGTCTATTTAAACATTCTTTATTGGGTNCAGAGTTGATTAAAAAAGTACAATCTAATNAGAATTTNGAATTTGNTTTTAATGCAGTTAGTAGCGGGGAATATTNAATAGGAGTTGTTGAAGATAAGATTATTGATATGAATTTGGATTTCTATCAAAGNCGATATTCGATTTTAAATAATATTACGATTTTATCTAATAANGATTCATTGAATNTTAGTTTAAATATTTCTAATCCAATTTCTAAAAAAGAAATTTCTTCAATTGATTTTATTAATCAATATTATGTTAATTATATATTCAATGATGGTAGTATTGAATTAGGAATAATTGACACAATCTATAATAATTTTAATCANATTAATTTTTCTGGACAGCTNATGGAGATTGCTTTATCCCTTANTAATGATTTTGGTAATTATAATACAANCACATTTGAATTTNTCATTCCTGAGNTTTTNGATACTATCCCGCCATTTATNAGTTCNATCAGTTCTAATGACTTTAATATTAAATTNCACTTTTCAGAGCCAATACNAGATTTTAATGATTTNAAACCCTTTTATATAGTAAGNGATTCTTCTAAAATTTATTTGGATTTTCAATTTGNAAATTCAGAATTAAGAAATATAGTTAATATTAGTGGAAATAAAATTTATGATATGCCATATACCATTAATATTCAAAATAATATAATTAGTGATATGTATGGTAATACTCTAGCTGANTCTGTCGCTTTAATTAATCTAGANGATCAATTACATCTAGATTCAAAAATAGGAACTGGTAATATTTTTGGAAAAATTTTGAATGGGNATTTATCTAAATCTATGACGGTTGTTTTATATAATATTAAAACGTTAGAAAAAATATTAGTATTAGCNNNTAAGNATCATAATTTTTCATTTAAATTAATTCAGCCTGGNGAGTATTTTTTACAATGTTACGAAAATTATAATTCAGATAAAGAGTTTGCTTATCCATATTTTTCAGGAGAATGGGGGGNAGATATAAACCATCTTCAATTTTCTAANTTTATTGGCCCTTTTGAGGTTAGGGCAAATTGGGATATTGAAGATATAGNTATTGATTTAAAATNAAGAGAGCTAATAATGAATGAAACAATTATTATTTTATCNGGAGGNTTTGACCCNGTCCATAAAGGTCATATAAGAATGTTCAAAGCAGCAAAGGCTTTNCCNGCAAANGTTATAGTAGGTCTTAATTCAGATTCATGGCTAATTAGAAAAAAGGGTAAGCCATTTATTAGTTTTAATGAAAGAAAAGAAATATTAGAATCAATTAGATTTATNGATTCTGTTTTAAGTTTCAATGATCAAGATAATACNGCTTGCAGTCTTATTNAAGATATAATTGAGGCTAATAANGAAAAAAAGAATTTGAAAATATATTTTGGAAATGGAGGAGATCGAAANCANAATAACTCACCAGAAGTTGATTATTGTAATAGAAATAATATTGATATTATTTGGGGNCTTGGAGGNCATAAAGTTCAATCATCTTCAGATTTAATTNAGGCATCAAAGNAATAANATTTTGAAATCAAAAAAAATATATAATGAGTTNAAAGATATTTTTGATAAGATTGGTTATAAAATNATTCTAGATAATGGAAATTTTAATTCTGGTTATTGCATCTTAGAAAATGAAAAAGTTATTGTTATCAATAAAAATAAGCCTTACGAAAATAGGGTTCGAGTTTTATCAGAAATATTATCATCCCTTAAGTTAGATAATATTTATATTAAACCTTATATAAGAGAGATGCTTAGCTAGTAATAATAAATTATTTATTAGCTTAAAAGAATAAAATTGTTTTTTCATTTTAACTATAGGCATTAACTTTATAGCCTATTATCGATTCCGGTATAGCTCAGTTGGTTAGAGCAGCGGACTGTTAATCCGCGTGTCCGAGGTTCGAGTCCTCGTACCGGAGCAATTAAAGCCCCCTTCTAATAAGGGGGCTTTTTTATATTATAAATAAAAAGGGCCCCTATTAAATAGAGGCCCTATGAAAAAGCAAGATGAGGAGGAGATCTGAGAATTAACGGATGATTCCTGCTTTTTCAAAATCATCTAAATATATTAAATAATTATAATTAAAACAAAAATAAATAAAGAATTAATTAAAAATCAATTAATATTATTAAGTATTATCAAAATGGTCGATAATAATCTATTATAAGTTGTAAATTATTTAAATATTTTAGTCTATATAGCTTTTTATCTACTAAAATAATAATCAGGTATTACTTTATCAATCAATATAAGTTAATGAAGAAAATCGCAATATTTGGTGGAACAGGCTTTGTTGGTAGCTATATTATTAATGAGTTACTAAAAACAGGNTATTTTNTAAAAATGATTAATCGTGCTNATAGTGATAATAATCATGAGTCAATTGAAGAATTGATTGTNGATTTAAANTCAGATTTNTTATACAAAGAGTTAGAAGATTGTGATTGTGTGATATATAATATTGGAATAATCAGAGAATANCCNAANAGTAAAATCTTCTTTAAAGATTTGCATGAAGATTTGGCAATTCATATTATGNAGATGTCTGAAAAAGCAAANGTNAGNAAATTTATTCTTATGTCAGCTAATGGNGTAGAGCGTNGTTCTACTAATTATGAANNAACTAAATTTAAAGCTGAACANTATNTAATGAATACTAAATTAGATTGGACAATATTTAGGCCNTCTTTGATTTTTGGTGACCCNAAAGGTAAAATGGAATTTTGNACACAGGTTAAAAATGATATGNTAAATACAATNNTACCTTTNCCTATCTTTTTTAAAGGTATTAANATATTTAATGCAGGNAAATTTANAATGAGNCCNATCCATGCTAAAAATGTTGCTGAATTTTTTATATTAGCTATAGATAGAATCAATTTAAAATATANAATTTGTAATCTTGGNGGNAGTCAAAACTATANCTGGAAAGAATTATTGAAAATTATTTNNAGTGCATGNAATAAGANGAAGNTTAGTATNCNNGTNCCTATATTTATTNTAAAATTAATAGCTTTAGTANTTCAGAGATTTAGTTGGTTTCCAGTTACTAAAGATCAATTGACAATGTTGAGTGCGGGNAATACTTGNGATAGNNCAAATTATTTTTCTGAATATGATATAAAAGAAATAAANTTTAATATTAAAAACTTGAATTATTTATTATGAATCAAAAAAAAATAAAAATATTAAATGCAGTATTTTTTTATACAATTTGGTGGGGATGTGTACTTGGAATTAAATATTCTNATAATTACTTAGGAGCTTTGCTTACAATAGTANTGGGGGCTTTTCANATTAATATTGTCCCAGATTTTAAAAAAGAAATTAAACTTATTTTATATGTAGGGTTATTAGGCTTCGTAGTGGAAAGTTTTTATTTGCACAGTTATTTATTAAAATATAACGGTTATATTTATCCTAATTCATTATTCCCTCCATTATGGATACTTTGCATGTGGTTAGGTTTTGCAGGCACTTTGAATTATTCTATGTTTTGGATGAAAGATAGATGGGTTGTAATGTTTCTTAGCGGTGCAATATTTGGACCNATGTCATATCTTGCAGGATTAAAATTAGGTGTGTTGAATTTTAATTTTTCAAATTTATTAACTATAATTATAATTGGTATAACTTGGGGGNTAGCAATTCCTATTATGTATTACATAAATGAATTAATTTATAATAAAGAATTAAAGGAGTAATATGGGAATTAAATACATNCTAATTNNAACATCTATATTTGTTATTATTTTAGNNTCTATAATTATAGCTAAAGGCAAAAATGAAGTTATTGCATTGGATCCATTNACTAGTTTTTATGATTTAAGCTCTATTTTGATTGGTGGNGAATTGGTATCTATGAAAANATATNAAGGAAAAAAAATATTNATTGTAAATGTAGCTTCAAAATGTGGTCTTACTCCTCAATATGANGAATTAGAAAAATTAGCAAANAAGTATTCTNAAAAACTTATAGTGTTGGGTTTCCCATCAAATGATTTTCTAGGNCAGGAGCCTGNAAGCAATAAGGAAATATCAACTTTTTGTAGAAATAATTATTCTATCACATTTCCATTATTTGAAAAATCAAAAGTTAAAGGGTCAAAAAAACATCAAGTTTACGANTGGCTTACTGATCCTAAAAAAAATGGTTGGAATAAAAAAGGNCCATCTTGGAATTTTACTAAATATTTAATTGATGAAAATGGAAAGCTTTTAAAAAGATTTTCTCCTAGACTATCNCCACTTTCTGATGAAATAACATCCCTAATAAATTAGAAATTTACTTGTTTTAATTTTGATATCTTTTTAAAATTAGTAAACGAAATAAACGAAAAACGTTTCCATTGAAAAGTGTTAAAAATATTATTTTAAGAGAAGGTTTTAAATCCGTTTTATTAGATGGGATTAAATCATTTACCGTTGAGAATTTAGCTTCTAGATTATCAATGAGTAAAAAAACTATTTATCAGCATTTCCCCAANAAGGAGTGTTTGATTAGAAAAATNATTGATTCTAGATTAAAAAAATTAACAAATGAATTTAATGAAATTATTAATANAGAATCTGATGCAATGATTCANTTTATTAAGATTAGAGAGCATAATATAAAGTTTGTTAATAAAATAAATTTAAAACGACTTATGTATTTAAAANCACGATATCCAGATATTTGGGAAATAATNGANGANTATAGATTTAATCGAAAAACTATTTATAGTGAAATATTTAGTTTAGCTAAATCTCAAAGATATTTAAGAGAAAATTTAGATCCTAAGATTTGTGCNGCACTATATATAAATATATTTAATTCAACATTTCAGCCAGAATTTATGAATGATAATAATTTAAGTATTGATTTAACTATCACGCATGTTAANGAAGTAGTATTAAATGGTTTTTTTAATAANCGAGGNATAGAAAAGATAGATNAATATATAATTAAAAATCAATTAAAATCATGATTAAAANAATAATTATATTAATATTTATTTTTTCATTTTANGCATGTTCCACTTATTCAAGTAGCAAGTTGTCAGATAGAATTATAACAAATGAAGATGATAAATGGAAGTCAATTGAATCTAATCAAAATCAAAATTCAATTACTTCAAAATGGTGGACAATTTTTGAAGATTCAAANCTNGATTTAATCATGGAAGTNTTTTTATCTAATAATTATGATTTAAAACTTGCAATATCATCATTGGAATCATCTAAACAATTAGCTNTATATAATGCCGGGAAATTACTTCCAGATATTAATGCTCNAATTAATAATCAAAGAGCTGAACAATATTTATATTTTGATAAAGANAGAATTAAAGAAGGAATTGAAGATAATCTTCCAGAAGATATTTCTAATGAAATTTCTGATGAAGATTGGGAACAGTTAGGTGAGCAGATAGGCTCCATAGANCCTTCTTATACTAATACATATGGATTAAATTTAACTAGTCAATGGGAANTAGATGCTTGGGGAAAACTTTACTCTAAAAGAATATCTGCTAAGAAAGAATATGAAGCATCAAAGAATGAATATAAATTTTTACAATTTTCACTAATCTCTCANGCAGTTAAAATTTATTTTAATTTAGTAGAATCAAAAGAACANNTAGCTTTAGCTGATTCATCTGTTTCTGCATATAAAGATATTTTTAATATTGTTGAACAGAGATATAACCAAGGAGTTAGATCGTCATTAGATTATAGATTAGCAAAATCTAATTTATTAATTGCAGAAGCTTCTTTAGAAAGAAGAAGGATGGTAGTTGATAATCTCACTCGTGAAATGGAGGTNTTATTAGGGTTTTATCCATCAGGATTATTGGANACATCTAACAGTCTAAGTATATCCTTACCNAGTATNCCAAATAATTTNCCATCAGAGATTATTCAAAGAAGACCCGATATCNTTGCAACATATAATAAGGTTGAATCATCATTTTCAGANCTCGATTANGCAANAAAAATGAAGTTNCCATCATTTAATATTACTGGATCAATGGGCACTTCTACTGATGATTTAAGTAAGCTATTAGATGGAGATTTCTCAGTATGGAGCTTAGGTGCTAACATTACATTACCTATTTTNCAATCAGGAAAAATAAAAGCATACAAAAATTTATCTCAATCAGTATTAGAACAAGCTGAAATTCAATATATATATTCAATACTAAAGGCATTTTCAGAAATTGAGAATAAACTTTCAATGGATAAAATGCTAAACTCTCAACTTGTATCACTAAGAGAGGCTTATATTCAATCNANAGAAGCATATTTACTTGCAAAAGATAGATACGATAAAGGTTTGACTAATTTAATAACAGTTTTAGATAGTCAAAAAAGGATGTTTGATACAGATAGCCAAATGATTTCAATACAAAAATTACTTATAGATAATAGAATTGATTTACTAATATGTTTAGGAGGAGGTCTTGATGAGTTTGAAGGATAAAATTTCTAAATTTTACCCTCTAATTATTATTTTATTCGGATTATTAATATGTGTATTAATGATAATATTTAGNCCAGAAGTAANACCAGATGAAGTAAAATTTCCTGACCCATTTGTTCAAATNAAAAAAATATCACCTTCTTCAATAAATATAATAATTAAATCTCAAGGATCTATAATTCCACAAAAAGAAAGTCAAATTTTNCCTGAAATTATTGGTCCNGTTGTATATGTCTCTTCAAAANTATATGAAGGTTCCTCATTTAATAAAGGTGATATTCTTGCNAGAATTGATTCTAAGGATTATGANCTTGATATTAAAAGNGCAGAGTCTACATTNGCNGCAGCAAAAACTAANNTATCATTTGAGGAGGCTGAATCAAATTCAGCNAGAGAAGAGTGGGAAAAAATTGGATCNGGGAAACCTGGAGATTTAACTTTAAGNATTCCTCAGCTNAATCAAGCCAAATCAGCTGTTGAGGCTGCNCANGCTAATTTAGAAAGACTTAAAAGAAATTTAGATAAAACAATTATTAAGGCACCTTATGATGGTTTAGTAAGAAAAAAAAATATTGATATTGGAACAGTTGTATCTCCAGGATATTTNTTGGCAAGTGTTTATGCAACTGATTATGTAGAAGTNAAATTACCAATTCCAGATGAAGATTTAGCTTTTTTAGAAATTCCATTAGATGGTACAGAAATAGATATNCAAAATCAATCACAAGTTAATCTGATGGGCTCTTTTGGTGGAGAAAAAATAATATGGAATGGTAGGATAGTAAGAATGGAAGCTGAAATAGATCCAAAAAGTAGAATGGCTATATTAATTGCAAGAGTAAGTANTCCATATGATTTATCAAAATATAAAATTCCTTTNAGGGTTGGACAATTTGTTGAAGCTGAAATTNTAGGTAAAAAATTTAATAATCTATATACTCTNAATAGAGAATTAATAAAAAANACNAATCAAGTTGTNATTGTAAATGAATTAGATAGCACTCTTGAATTTANNTCAGTTAATATAATTAGATATGTNGATGATAATGCTCTTATTAATAAAGGTTTAAATAATNAAGTTCCAATNTGTATAACAAATTTAGATGTTATGTATAATGGAATGAAGGTNCAGTTAAAGTAANNATATTATGAAAAATATAATTAAATGGTTTGTTGATAATAGTGTTGCTGCTAATCTNTTTATGATTTTAATTATTATTTCGGGNTATGTTACTTTNCCTAAAATATTAATGGAGATATTCCCTGCACCTGTTTTAGATATTGTTACTGTATCAGTTCCATATCCAGGAGCTTCNCCAGAAGATATAGAAAAATCAATTTGTATTAAAATTGAAGAAAATATAGCTGGTATTGAAAGTATAAAAAAAATTCGCTCAACAGCACTTGAAAATCAAGCTTTAATTTATGCAGAACTTCTTCCTGGAGANGAGATTTCAAAGGCAAAAGAAGATATAGCATCAGCAGTTAATGCAATTACAACATTNCCCGATCAGGCAGAGAAGCCAATTATTAGCGAATTTAAAATTCAATCTCAAGTAATGCAGGTATCAGTATCTGGTGATATTGATGAAGAATCTTTAACAAATATTGCCAAAAGNATNCAAGATGAAATATCTACTCTTCCCAATATTACNCTTACAACTCTATCTGGAATAAAATCAAAAGAAATTGCAATAGAAGTTTCTGAAAATCAACTTAAAAAGTATTCACTTACTTTTGANCAAATTGTTAATGCTGTTAAATCGTCATCTATAGATATGCCAGGAGGTAAAATTGAATCCAAAAATAGTGAATACCTTATNAGGACAGATGGCCAGGCGCATAGTGGTTCTGACTATAAAAATATAACAATTTTAACAAAATTGGATGGAACNAGANTTAAAGCTTGGAGATATTGCAAATATTAAAGATGGATTTGTTGATGACCCTGCTTCTCTAAAATTTAATGGTTTACCAACAAAGCTAATTAATATTTTTAGAGTAGGAAATCAAAATGCTATTGAAGTTTCTGATACGGTTAATGAGTATATTAATAAAGCAAAATTATCTCTACCTAAAGGGGTATCTATAACAAGCTGGAATGATGAATCAAATATTCTAAGAGGAAGAATTGATTTATTAATGAGAAATGCTAGACTAGGTTTAGGATTAGTTTTATTAATGTTAGCAATTTTTCTAAAACCTAAGCTAGCATTTTGGGTATCATTAGGAATCCCAATATCATTTATGGGTGCATTATTAATGCTACCATACTTAGATGTCTCAATTAATTTACTTTCATTATTTACTTTTATTCTTGTCCTTGGTATAGTAGTTGATGATGCAGTTATTGTAGGTGAAAATATCTATAGACATATTGAGAAAGGAGAAGATTTAAAAACAGCTGCACGTGTAGGAGCTTACGAAGTGGGTGTCCCCGTTATTTTTGCAGTATTAACTACAATTGCAACTTTTTCTCCAATGCTTTTTGTCGAAGGTTCTGTTGGAAGAATATGGAGAATAATTCCATTAGTTGTAATTCCAACTCTTTTTTGGTCATTAGTTGAATCTTTAACTATCCTTCCATCACATTTAGCACATATGAAAACAAAAAAAATAAAAAATAAATCATTCAATACAATATCAAAGAAATGGGAAAAGTTTCAATCAAAGATAGAATCTGGTTTAAAAAAAATAATTAATAATAAGTATAAGCCATTATTAATTAAATCTATTAAAAACCCATTTTTAACAGTATCAATTTTTATTTTTATTTTACTTATAAATATTGGTCTTATTGGAGGGGGATGGTTGAAATTTAGTTTTTTCCCACCTATTGAAGGAGATGTTATTATAGTTGATGTAAACTTTCCATTAGGTACTCCGATAGATATTACTAGTGAAGCAATAGATAGAATTCAAAAAGCATCAGTAGTTACAGATAAATATTTTCAAGATAAAATTGGACAAAGTTTGTTTATTAATACATTAGCATCTGTTGGATATGAAAATATCAATACTACTGGGCAGTCAGGTGGTCCTGGAGGAAGTGCTGGAGTTTTTACATTTAGTTCACATAAAGGGTACATTTGGGCAGAATTAATTAGTGGAGAAAAAAGGGAAATAGCTGTTAGTGATATAATTAATAAATGGCGAGATGAGGTAGGTGATATACTAGGAGTAAAAGATATCCAGTTTAAATCTAATTTATTTGATTCTGGTGAACCAATAAATATTCAATTAACTGGATTAAATTTTAATGATTTAAATATTATTGTTAATAAAATTAAAAATCATTTAAAAAATTATGTTGGTATCTTTGATATTAAAGATTCTTATAGTGATGGAAAAAGTCAACTTAATATTTCTATCCTTCCAGAAGCAGAAAACTATGGAATATCAAATTATTCTATTGCGAGTCAAGTTCGTCAAGCATTTTATGGTCAAGAAATTCAAACGATTCAAAGAGGACGTGATGAAATTAAAGTTAATATTAGATATCCAAAAGAAGATAGGAAAAAAATATCAAATTTAGAGAATATGTCTATTAGGACTCCTGATGGTAGAGAGATACCCTTTAAATTAGTTGGAGAGATTAAAGAATCTATTAGCTCTCCATCTATAACTCGAATTGATCGAAAAAGAGCAATCAACATAACTGCAGATGTTGATATTACAAAAGCAAATAGCAATGAAATTGTTAGAAACTTAGAGGAAAATTTCCTTCCTGAATTATTGAAAGATTATCCATATGTTAATTACTCACTTGAGGGTGAGCAGAGGCAGCAAAATGAAAATTTAGAGTCTTTAGCTAATAATTATTTACTGGCATTAATATTAGTTTATATTTTATTAGCAATTCCCTTTAAATCCTATATCCAGCCATTAGTTGTAATGTCAGCAATTCCCTTTGGTATTATTGGTGCTGTAATTGGTCATTTATTACTAGGAATGAATTTTAGTATTTTATCTATGATAGGAATTGTTGCTTTATCAGGAGTAGTAGTTAATGATAGCTTGGTGTTAGTTGATTTTATTAATAGATATCATAAGCAAGGATATACCATTCAGGAGGCTGCTATAGAATCTGGTCAAGCTAGATTTCGCCCTATACTCTTGACATCAATAACTACTTTCGTAGGGTTGGTCCCCTTATTATTAGAAAAAAGTTTACAAGCACAATTCTTAATTCCAATGGGAATATCACTTGGATTTGGTGTACTGTTTTCCACATTCATTACATTAATACTAGTACCTAATGGAGTAATTATTATTGATCAAATAAGAGTTAAAATGAAATCTTTAAGTTAACTAGTTAAGAATAATATTTACTAACTGTACAACATCTAGTACATTAACATTACCATCTAGATTAATATCAGAAACAATCATTTGATAACCTGAAGCATCAATTAAGTTTAAAATAACATTTACAAGTAGTACAACATCTAGTACATTAATTGATTCATCTGCATTAATATCACCCATTAAATAATCGTTCATTTTTCCAGTTGTTATAAATAATGCGCTTCCATCTGATAATGGCATTGCAGCATTAGGATAGTTATTATTATATGAGTATTCAAGCCCCATATCTCCTAAATGATTTTCAATCCCTATAGTACTATATGCAGCATGCTCAGGAGGATAGCTGCTCCAGTTTCCATCGCTAGTATTGTTGAAATCATAATATTGAATTTTTATTTCTCCATCGCCAGTAATAGTTTCATAATCAGCATATTCAGAATTATATAGTATGACTTGAAAAGTCTCTCTACTATTATTTTCATATGTTCGTAAATAATCCCATTGTATAACTACTAATTCATCAGTTAGATATTTATAAACATATCCATTTGATCCAGTTTTTAGATCATCCCAGAATGGAGCAATCATTGGCGAAGGTCCTCCAGCTCCTGGTATAGGATAATTTCTATGTGATGCTACTTCATTATTACCAAATGATAGGTATCCATCAACAGCAACTGTAATTTGGTTATAATCAATTCCATAAAATTTAAATGGAAATGGAAGATTAATTACTTCAGTTAAATTGGAACCATTAGCATTGCCATCATCATCTAGATTAATTATAGTTCCCAAGCCATCATCAAGTTCAAACCATTCATAGTTTGGTGCAAGCTCATAAGATGTATCTCCAGAATCATATATATAATATCCATAAGGATCAGGTCCTAAAGGTTCATGAACAGATACAGTCCCTAGTTGCATATTAACAAATTGTGTTTGATAAAATCCATCTGAATTAGATATGATAAATTCCATAGGAACAATAGTCCCTGATATTACTTGGTCGCTTACATTTATTTGGAATGGACCTACATTACTAGCTTGTTGATTAGCTCCTAATTGAAAAAGGTATTCTATTGAAGATGGTACTGTAACTAAATTTTCATAGGGTAATAATTCAATAGATAAATTTTGTATTGATGTACCTCCATTGTTTCTAACATCAATATTTATATCATTTAGCTCACCAACACTAATACCTTGTCCATTTGTGCTATATCTTTCTATATCTATATCAGCACCTACAACCTCAATAGGAATATAGATTAAATGANTTGTTCCATTAATATCTAAATTTAATCTAATATTCAGATTTTCTTGATTNATCGCTGAATAATCNAGTGTCATATAAAATGGATCGTATGGATTACCTGTAGTTTCTCCAGAATTAATATTATTAAATGATACTGTATTATTTTCAGTTAATACATTATTATTATCTGATTCAATATAACCAGTAATATTAGTAAGATAATTATTATCTAGATTAGTTAGTTCAATATGGAGTCCAACATATTCACCTGGATTAAGTATTCCATCATTATTCCCTCCAAAATTNTCATCTATAAATATTTCACTAATTTGGACATGATCTTGAGAATCAATAATAGTGATATNTTCTTGATAAGGAATAAAATTTCTTTTAGTAATAGTTAATTTTATATTTCCAGATGAAACGTTACTATCCCAGTTAAATGTNACATTTCCATTTTCATCAGATAGGGTNGTAATAAANATNTCATCATTTCCTTTTAGAATTGTAACCCATGCATCTTTAATTGGTTGATTAGAATTATCTCTTATATTTATATCTACAATATTTGATCCAATNGTAAGTGAAGGTGGATGTGTAACATTGAAATTTGATGGCGTATCTGTCCATAATAATACGGCAGGATCACCCATTAAATTATTCCATTGAGTAAAAGCGCTAACCCAGCTTGATGCNCTATTGCCAGGATATGTATGNAGTAAAGCAAGCTTTCCNCTTGCNAGCGCTAATCCTTGAGTTGGTAGNTTNTGTGAAAAAATACCATCATACATACCCATTGCAACAATATTATTAAATAATGTATGAGTATTCCATGTTGCNGTCGCTACAGCACCTACAGCACCTTTAGGGTTAGATACAGACCCATATCTTAGCATTGCNTCAGATAAACAAGTATTATCTTCTGCATANGANCCCGTACCACATGTTAATAAAGTGGCAAATGGTGTCATATATCCACTATTTGCACCATTAATATCATTACTATCAAAATTACTTACTCCAAGGTAGCCACGATAGTTTAAATATAATATNCCTTCATCAAGCTGGTCTTCCATNAAACCATCAAAATCTCCAGAATAAGCTGTTTCTATATCATCAAATCCATGACTATCTAAAATATTATCAATATATTGATTTGTATGAATTGTNGATTGNCCAGAAGATGAAGGATCTCCTACTAGTGCGGCACCTTCATACCAATCAGTACCGGTTGCATTAATATATGATGCTTTTTCATATGCAATAGTTTTAGCAACAACAACNCCAATTTCATTACTACTTCTAACAGATAATCTACCAATGATAACTTCAGGNATAAGATCATTNCCATCTAATTGAGAGTATTGTAGATCTCCTTCNCAATCATTTCCATAACTATTATGNCCCCATCCCTCATAGAATGTTGGNATTGAATATGAACCACCNACATCACCTACNAANGCAACGTATTCAGGAGGGTTATCCCATTGATAATATGCATCTTGAATATAATTTTTTATTGAGCTTGCAGAACTACCTGTTTCACTTAAAGTAGCTGTATTAACAATATATCCTTGTTGGTGTCTCCATTCTANTAAATCTTGGAAATATGAATTACTTTCTGATGAACCACCACATATATATAATATAGATGGAATTTGATAATCTTCATCTCTACTTGAGGTTTCNTAGTTAATAACAAAATTTTCAAGNAAAGAGTCCATTACTCTTGATCGTTTCATTAATGAATTTTGATTTACTTCTCTATCTCCAATTTCATTAAATACTATTTCTACATTTGTAAATACNTCTAAAGAATTAGTATCTGAGTAATATGTAAAAGGAATAACTTCTAATGAAACTATATCTATTCCTCTTGATGGCATTCTATTAGATATATGAAAGTTATTTTCAGGATATTGATTATTAGATGTATAAAAATTTAAATTTTGATTTAAAAGAGGATTTAAATGTTNATCTTCGTATGGAATAATTTTCATATTTTCAATTATGTAACTATCATGAATAATCATTTCAATATTATATTCTTTTCCAGGGTCTAATTGATAGAAAGTAGTATAGGTTGGAAGTTCTGGAAAACCTGAATCAATAGTGTGATTATTTGTATGGTTTGTTATTTTTTTATAACCATCAACTTCAGTAATATTTTCAATATCAATATTTAATTCAAGAGAATTAGTTCCTATTCCTTTTTTACTAAATATAAATTTATCATTTTCTACTGAACAGAAAAGTANTGTAGAAAGTATAGAAATTGTAATCAAAATAGCTTTTTTCATTTTTACCCCTTAAAATTCACNTATANTAGTNACTAAATTACAACAGTTAGTTTTTGGAATATATTAACCAAATCACAATTATTCATTTAATTAAATTGTTACACAATGTAATCATATNCTATGAAAAATAGATCACTTAATNCATTTTATCAATTATTAAGCTANGCAACTCCTTGGAGAGCAAAAATTATTATTGCTTCAATTTATTCTATNATTAATAAAATATTTGATATTATGCCTGAGATATTAATTGGTTTTGCNGTTGATTTAGTTGTTAAAAGNCAAGATAGTTTTATTGCTTCACTAGGNTTTGAATCTGTTGAAGCTCAGATAACAATACTAGCAGTTTGCACATTTTTAATATGGGCATTTGAATCTTTATTTCAATATTTATATTCAATATCATGGAGAAATTTAGCTCAATCGATAGAACATGAAATTAGAGTAGATGCTTACTCTCATGTTCAAGATATTCATGTTAAATGGTTTGAAGATCAAAAAACAGGAAATATTACTGCTATTTTAAATGATGATATTAATCAGCTTGAGCGTTTTCTCGATAATGGTGCCAATGATATCATTCAGATAATTGTTTCTACCGTTACTATTGGTGCTGTATTTTTTTATATATCTCCTATTATAGCAGCGATTGCTGTTCTTCCAGTTCCAATTATCTTATTNATAGCATCTTTTTTCCAGAAAAATTTAGAACCTAAATATCTAAAGGTTCGAGAATCTGCAGGAAATTTAAGTTCAACAATTTTTAATAATTTACTTGGTATTATCACAATTAAAAGTTTTACGGCAGAAGATGTAGAAAAAGATAGAATTTCCAAATTGAGTAAAAAATATCAGATAGCAAATAGAGATGCTATTAGGATTAGTTCTGCATTTGTTCCTGTAGTAAGAATGGGAGTTTTAAGTGGATTTTTAGGTACTATGGTTCTNGGTGGAATTATGGCATTTTCAGGTTCTATTGCAGTAGGNTCATTTAGTGTTTTATTATTTTTAACTCAAAGATTTTTATGGCCTTTTACAAGACTAGGAGAAATTATTGATTTATTTGCCCGNTCTATGGCTTCTACTAAACGTATTATGGATTTAATTAATACACCTATAAAAATAAAAGATAATNATAATTCATTNCAGGTAAATGAACTTGATAGTGATATTATTTTTAAAGATGTATCCTTTTCGTATAATGANAGCTCTGATATTTTTAGTAATTTATCATTTACTATTAACAAAAATTCTCTTATTGGTATTGTTGGTAAAACAGGGGTCGGTAAAACTACCCTTATTAAACTTTTATTAAGACTCTATAATATAAATTCTGGTGAAATACTTATTGGTGATAAGAATATTAATAATATTTCATTACGTTCATTGAGGAAAAATATTGCTTTAGTGAGTCAAGAAACATTTTTNTTCGATGGAAGCATTGCAGATAATATTTCTTATCCTAATTTAGGTGTTGATTTAAACCATATTAAAAGAGTTGCCAAGCTTAGCCAATGTGATGAATTTATAGATAGATTTCCTNATGGCTATAATACTATTATTGGAGAAAGAGGTGAAAGGNTATCAGTAGGTCAAAAGCAAAGAATTGCAATTGCTAGAGCAATATTAAAAAATCCATCTATTATTATTTTTGATGAAGCAACTTCATCTGTTGATAATAAAACTGAGCATCTTATTCAAAAATCATTAAAAGAGATTTCTAAAGGTAGGACTACGATTGCAATTGCTCATCGGTTATCAACTATTAGAAATGCTGATTTAATCTTAGTATTAGATGATGGTATGATTATTGAAACTGGAACTCATGATGAGTTAGTTTCTTTAAATAGTAATTATAAATATCTATGGGATTTACAAACAGGAAAATTAGAAAATAATTAATTTATATTGTTTATAGCATTTTTTGCTTTTTTAAATAAATCATGAGTATGAAGATATTTAAATTCTGCATTTCTACCTATTAAATATAGGTTTTCAATTTTCTCCAAGTATTTATTTAGTATTTCAATTTTATTTTTTGCATCGATATCTAGTATGGGGTATGCATATGGCATATTAACTATTTTATGATCTAATATATCTGCACTTTGGATTAAATTATTATTNATTAATATAGATTTAATCTCTTCTAGATTATTTTCTTCCAAAGCTTTATGCTGATCATATGGTGATTCTATAACTATGCAGGTTTTATTTTTGGGAGCCATTTTTATACTTCTATTTTTAGGTTCATATATTCTCGTAAAAGGTATATCCTTTTGAGGAAAATATATTGATGCATTATTACTGAATTTATTTTGATTTAAAAATAATATAGTTAGTTTGACAGCTCTATATTTAAAGTTATCTATAATTTGATTTATTTCTTCAGGTGTTTCAATCTCCATCCTTTTTATTAATAATGGTAAAGGCAATGTGCTNATAACTGTATTTACTTCTATTTTCTTTTTATNATTAATTACAATACTATNTATTTTATTATCTTTAATAATTAATTTTGTGATATCAGATTCAAGGNATANNTCCTCATTATTTAATTGANTATATATAGATTCNAAAATTGTTCCAAATCCATATTTAGGNTATAGGAANTCNCCATCAAGATTTTTGAATTGCTNCTTTTCTANNAGATAATAATTGTTTNATCATTGANNTTAAATTTAAATTTTTNAANCTTCCTCCAGATATATCTAGTGAAAGATTNTCTGCATTTTCTCCCCATAATTTTTCNGAATAATTTGTCAAAAATAGGTTTGATAAAGTTTTNCCATATGTTGAGTATGCAAAATCTTGAAAGTTTTTTTTCTNANNTTNTNTNTTAAATTGNANGANGATATTNTCTTTTATGATTTTAAGATTTGTTTTNAAATCAATTTTNNTNATAGCATCAAATACTGATATTGGGAAATTAAGCATTTTCCNATTATNGTAAATTTTACTGGGAGAGGATACTTGNAAAAGTTTATCTCCCATTAAANTTTTAATTTCAGTCGTTATNTCCGGATCTTTATCATGAAATCTATGAGCCCCAGTATCAAACAAAAAATCATCATGTTTTATTGTTCGACAATTTCCNCCNATAGTATTNTTTTTTTCAAATAAGCTAAAATGNANATTNTGTTTATTTGCATANTAGGCTAGAGCCATNCCNGNAGGNCCACCTCCAAGAATATGAATTTTTTTATTCATTTAGGTTAATTGAATATGTTTTTATTGTTGACCACATCCTATTNACATATGGATTATGATAGTAAGTAGTATCAANATTAATAGTAAATTTATTATCTAAAATATGATGGTAATCACCTATCATAAGTACTGTATCTGATTTAATAGATTCATTAATTGCTTTAGTAATATCTTTATTTTCGATATTAATAAATTCACCCTTAAAGTCGGTAGATGTAAGATAGTAATCAATAAGTGGATTACTTATTATAGTTATTGGTCTATCTATGCTATTTAAATGATTCCTAATTTTAGCAATAGCAGTTGGATTTTTATGTTGATNTATAAGGTTTAAGGATATNACTGATGATAATAATAAAAATATAACTGTAAAAACTTTTAAATATTTTTTTCTGTTAGATACATATACTTGCCCAAAAGAAAAAAGAATGATAATGAAATATACAATTGGCATAATATGTCGACTTTTATAAATGATATTCTGAAAGCAAAGAGCCCATAGACTATAGATAATTATACTTAAAAATAGAATTTTAATTCTTTTATTATTTGATATATCTCTTAGTACCCACTGATATGATAAAATTATCATAGGAATCATAAATAAAGATAGCCATAGGGTATATATGGACCTTCCACCCCANTAGCCNCCCAATCCATCNCCCCATATTGTATGAATAAAAAATTCAATTCTATTTTTCCATGAATTCTCAGTTATCATAGTCCCACCAAAATCTGAAAAATGTCCGACGGTTTGGTTTTGAGCAACATATATTAAATCTTGGAATCCTGTTATCCATACCATAGGAATCAACCAAATTAAGCAGCCAGATATCATATAAAATATCAGCAATAGATTGCTCTTGAAACTACCTTTTNCAAACAATTGAAAGTAAGGAATTACCAANAATGGAAAATANGATAACCTTGTTCCNAGAAGTATNCCAAAAAGGAANCTNCCTATATTAATATTATTAGATTTATTAGAGGTTAGCATNTAAAAAGATGCAATAGCTATGCTTAATCCTAGTAAGTCTGGCATATATCTATTACTCATTATCCAGAACATTGGATTTATTATAATTAAAAAAATTAATATATAAAATTGCCAGGAATATTGTTTAAAGCCAGTTAGCAATATAGAGAAGTAAATAATAATAAATGTTGCCATTGAACCAATAATAGAGAATGTATTGGCAAGCGAACCTGTTACCATATAAATAAGACTACCTAAAAAACAAAAAACAGGATATCCTGGGAAGTGTGGTTGAAGATCTTTTAAGCTGTATCTATCAAAGATACTTAAAGCAAATCTAAGACTATCAATGTCCTCTATATAGTATATAGAGGACATTGATCTGAGAATCAAACAACAAGCAAATAAGATAAAGTATATATACTTGTCTCTGGTTAAAATAATTTTATACCAAGTTATAGATTCTACCAGCCAGCAACAACATCAGAATTGAAACCATATGCAGCTTCAAGAATATCTCTTGCAGCTAGCAAGTCATTATAATATGCAAGCATTCCATCTAAACCAGCAGTAGCAGGAAATTCAGGGGCAGCTCTCATATAGTCATAGACCATATTGAGATCAGAATCTGAAATCATCTTGAAAGTATTATATTGCAGTCCCATGGCAAAGCCTCTCATATCAGAGAAGTACTTAGAGTAGTCAGCACACTTGCCTGAAGCATCAGACTCAGTACAAGATGCGTCCCATGATGTATCCCAACCGGTTCCATCGCCAATTGCCTCCATTGTATCGTTAATATAGTGAATGGAGTTTGCAGCAAGAAGCATCTCCCAGTTATTAACAATTATTGAACGCTGAACTCTTATAGCAGCGTGGTTCTCACTAGCAACATCAGTAGAGATGAGATGTCTACCTTGAATATACGCACTCATAATTGTTGATGTGAAGTCATAGAAGTCAGAAGACCCATCATCTCTCTTAGCTGCATTAACTGATATACCTGAGCAGAACTCACTAGTGTAGTCAATCTGTGAATCTTCATTTGTATCAAAAGCAGAAGAGGATTTTATCTCAGCGTCTGTTCTACTTAGATAGTCTCTTGAAGCTCCAAAGTAACCAAATGACTCATCCCAGTAGTGTTCCATATCTGTGTAGTACTTCCCAGCTGTTGCATCAGAAGCCTCACTATTATCTTGGTCAAAAAGAACACCTAGATACTTACTTGTTCCCTGGTAGTAGCTTACTACACCCATAAGACCCTTTTGAATCATCTGTCCAATATCAAGGCCATCCGGTGAGTAAGATAGAGTATTTCCAGCATCAAACCAGGCCTTCATTAAAGCATCAGGTTCGAGATCATAGCCATAAACAGTTGCATCACCAACACCAAAGGAATCACTCGACTTAGCAATCTTCCCACTTAAGTTAGATGTGTTTTGTGATCCATCTGGATTAGTAAAGTCTCCAAACTTTTCCTGGACTGTAGATCCTGAGTAAGCACTAATCGCTCTTGTCAGGTTATCAGCATCATTGTTATACATCGATAGACGATTTGCACCAGCTGTCTTTATATCATTGATTAGTAGATTTCTCACTACCTGGCCAGGATATGAGACAGTACTATTTCCATCAGCGTCCTCAAAAGCATAGGTCATCATTGATGTTTCACCTTCAGGACATACTGGGCAATCAGTCTCATCATCACTACTATCTGATGAGCAAGCAACGAAAATCACAGAAAGCATCATGAAGCTTATCATTTTTTTTATCATTTTATTCATTATTTATTCTTTCTTTTCACTTATCCACCTCTCAATTTTTTTAAAACGTATATTGCACACCAAAATTTATTTGCCTTCTAGGCCCAGGGATAATTCCAGTGCTCTCGCTAGCTAATCTTCTTCCAGGATGAGAATGCAACCTTGATCCAATGTATATCTCATCTAGTAAATTTTTTGCAGATAATGAGACTGATAATCCACTACCAAAAGAATACTTAGAGGACAAATTAACTAAACTATACCCAGGAACCTCACCAGCGATTCCCAGTGACTTCGCAATATTGAACCCATCTTCTGATAGAGTGATATTCTCAAAGTCTGTAAAGAAGTCAGATACACCCTTTACATCAACTCTAAATTGAAAAATGTCAGATATTGTAAATATATCATTCATTTTAATAGATGCACCAACAGACCAGGTGTGCTCTGGTGCGTATGGTAAAGTATTCCCTGATATATCTACCTGACAGCCACCATCAAGAGATACGCAATTGACCTGATTAACTGGATATGATGTTAAAATAACTCCATCCTGAATTTTTGAATTCAAGTACGTATATGTACCATGAATCTCGATTGGAAAGTTGAATTTATTTAAATCTAAGGTAGTAAATAACTCAAATCCACTGTTATTCACAGAACCTAAGTTCTTAAAATCGACCATACGGCCAGCTGCAACCATATTCTCAATACTAACATGATAGTAAGCAGTCTCTAAATCAACGAGCTTGTCAGCGTACCTCAAACCAATTTCTTTATTCCAACTCTTTTCGGCATCAAGTTCAAGCGCATCTGCACCTGCATTTTCTCCAAAGTTAAGGACCTTAAGTGATCCTGATGAAGGAGGAGTAAAGCCCCTGTGTATTCCACCAAAAATATTTAATGAATTAAAACGCTTATTAAACCCAAATCCTGGTAGAGCAACAAAGGTAGTCTTATCTAGATACTGAGACCCATTTAGTCTATCAATTCTCTCTTGCTCAAAGTACTCTATACGGAAACCAGGATTTATTATAAATTTACGGTTTTCATCTGAGTTTAATTCAATCTTGTAAGATAGAAAACCTGAAAAAGCCTGGGACTCATATACATGCGCCTGACCAACTACCTCAATATCATTCCAAACACCGTCGCCATTTGAATCAGTAAAATCTTCGCCTTCATTCCAAATATCATCATCATTTAAATCTGTAAATGACTCTGCCTCAAGGAAGTACTCCCCATCGCGTGCATCTGGTGAGTAGCCCTTCTTTCCGTCATCAATAAATCTCTCAAAGTAAAGACGACCTCCAAATTCTAATTCATTTGCTAAGGGAAATAAAATATTATCTATAATATATTTTTTCTCGGAACCTACAACAAGGAACTTACGCAACCTGCCACTGCTTGTTTCTCCATTTCCATGTCTAATTAAATTCCTATCTACAGCCTGACTCGATCCGTATACAGTCATTCCACCTTCGCTAAATTCATCAGCATCAAGGAAAATATCATCTTCCCTCCACCAGTCTCTATTGAAGTAGCTTACAAAAAGTGAGTTGATAGATAAAACCTTACTACCAATCTTTTTAGTGTGAATTAGATCGGTTGAGGCTCTAAATAATTTAAAATTGTCGTATTCTTTGTAATTTCCATTTGGATTATTTAAAAATGAATAGAGTGTTAGGCCTGTGTATGTTGCATTTGAATTCTCATAGTTAACATTTGCTTTTAAGTAAATATTTTCACTTTTTGATTTATCATAGCTTAGCTTAAATGTGCCATTATATTGATAAAAAGAATTATTATCTCTAAATCCATCTCCTCTTTTATAGAGAAACTGAAGTTCAGGGTTAAATTTATATTTAGAAAGTGATCCGGTCTCAACAAAGAAACTCATGTAGCCATTCTCACCACCCTGAATACTTAAAGAAGGACGACTATCTTTAGTTGGCTTTTTGGTTATATAATTAATCACACCACCCATTGTCTGGGGGCCATATAGAACTGCACCACTTCCCTTGACGACTTCTACTTCATCTATTCTCTCCACCGGCGGGTTATAATACATATTGGGATAAACATATATTGCGGGCTGTATGGGTATCCCATCCTCCAAAATTAGAACTCTAGAGCTACGCCTCGGATTAAGACCTCTAATACCCACGTTAATTCTTGAATTTCCAATACCATCATCAGAAAAGCCACTAATACCAGGAATATTTTCAAGAATTTCTTGCGTCCCAAGTGGATTTATAGTCTCTAAGGCATCTGTATCAATAGATGATGCTGTACCAACAAAATCTCTCTTATCTGCATCACTTATTATCTCAAGTTCTGAAATAGTGATAGGTTGAATTTTAAGTGTAACCACATACTCAAATAACTGAATGTTATCTAAAAATTTAACTTCTTTTTCATATGTAACATAGCCAATATAAGATACAGAAAGATTGTAAGTTTCATGTTCTAAATCACTTAGTATTAAAAATCCACTTTCATCAGTTGACCCACCATACATGAGTTCATTTGATTCTAACTCACTAACTAATTTAACGCTCGCACCTTCGAGATAAGCACCATCCTCATTCTTAACACTAAGTTTAATCGATTTTAAATTATTATCTAACGAAAATGCAAAAGAGAAAAAAAATACAAATAATAAAAACGATTTTAGTGATTTATCTTTATTATATAACATACTAAAACCTTTCAGGATTATAAGCAATCAACCTATCTTTATCATTAGGCATATTTAGACTGCAGTAGCTAGGTCCAGCTGTACACTCCTCTTCAACTTTTGGGGTTAAGAGTGCGTCATCTTCACAAGAGTAAATTAGAAATATAATAGTAGATATAGCCAGTATGTTTGTGATTTTTTTTAAAAGATTATTCATTTCTAGCCCTCTTCCCAAATTTTTGATATAAGTAATTCAGTCCAATTACTGAAAATAGCCAAGCAATTAATTCTATAAGACTAGGATCTCCATTATATCCAAAAAATCCTTTTAATAATCCTCCGATACTACCTTTATCATGAAGGATAGGATAACTCCCATCCTTGTTTTTAGATGGATTTATATCCCATACTCTAGAAGCCCATTTTTTTGCTTTTTTCTCGTCTGTAATTTCAAATGTTTTTATCTCTCCATTAGCTCTAGTAGCAATTATAGAGTTTTGCTCTATTTTAGTTTCTCCTCCGATATAAGGAATTACGCCTCCAGATTCAAGCTCATGAATTCCATAAGTAAACATTCCAGCTGCAACAAAAATTAAAAATACAGATGTTACATTAAAGAACTTCTTAAGAGGTATTTTGACGCCTTGGATAAAGATAGCGTAACCAGCTAATAAACCTAAAATAGCACCTACTATTGATGGTAGTATAGATATTCCATCCTTAATAGCTATAGCATACATGAATAATATTATTTCGACACCTTCTCTAAAAACTGCAACAAATGCAAGAATGAAAATTCCATATTTAAAGCCTGAAGATAATGACTCTTCTGCTTTATTTTTCAATTCTTCAGATATGTTTTTATTTTGAGCCATCCAAATGATCATTGTTGTAAGAACAATTGAGGCAAGTATCATTATGACTCCTTCAAATATTTTTGAAGAACTTCCTTCAAATCCACCAGCTATATTCTGGAATAGGATAGATACTAATACACTAATTATTATGGCTGCTCCAACACCACCCCAAAGCATCTTCATGCTACTATTATTACCAGATTTTTTAAGATAAGTAAATAAAATCCCAATAATGAGAGATGCTTCTAGCACCTCTCGAAATATTATAATTAGTTCTGCCATATTTATTCCATTTTGTTAGTTAATTTTAATAATGAGAATAAGAATCATTCTCATTTATATAAGTGTATATTATTAATTTTTTTAATTAAATTCCAAACAATTAAATGAGAGGAGGTAGTATGAGCTTAAAAGAGTTAACTAAAGATAGCCATTCGAATGCTGAGAGATCTTGGTTTGCAGGTAGAATGTTTAGTGGGCAGATCACTAACCCTGAATATGCGATTTATCTAAAACAACAGTACGAGTCGTATAAAGCGCTTGAAAATAGATTTGATAGTGTGAAGCCAGATTCTCAGGTAACGTTTCCTGATGAGCGCATAAAAAGATCTGATAGTATATATAAGGATTTAATTGAAATGGACTCTAATGGTGCTAATCTTCCTGTGCTTAAATCAACTCAAACTTATTGCAGTTATATTAAAGATTGTCCTGATGATTTGCTTTATGCACATGTTTATGTCCGCTACTTAGGAGATTTGAAAGGTGGGCAAATGATTGCAAAAAGAGTCCCTGGAGAAGGACTTTATTATAAGTTTGAATCGCCTGATGAATTAGAAACTTTAATTCGTTCAAAGTTAAGAGAAGATGATTTATTCGTTGAAGAGTGTAGAAAATGTTTTACTTTTGCAACCGACTCATTTAATGATTTGAAGAACTATATAGATTCAAATATTAATATTTAAATGGTTTATTGCTCTTTTAGCATTTTTTCAACTTCTAAAACATGAAGTTCTTCTTGTCCAATCATTGAGCGCGCAAATTCTTCCAAGTATACACTTTGATCTTGAACTAATTCTAGTAATTCATAGTATGTGCTTATTGCTTTTTTCTCGTGTTGAAGAGTTTCAAATAAAATATCTTTAATATTGTGCTTATGAGTTTCCTTTATATTCTCGGTATTAAGTGGAGGGTGTCCTCCTAGCCCTGTAATATGTTCCCCTACCATATCAGCATGCATAAGAGATTCTTTGGCTTGCATTCTATAGAATTCTACTAAAGGAAGTCTATTGGCACCAAAAATCATTAAAGCATAGTGAGTATATCTAGTTACTCCTGTTAACTCAAGATTGAAAATTTCACTTAATTTTTCAATAACTTTTTCTTTATTCATAATTTTACCTATATAAATTCAGTTTACTAAATCTAGGATATTTCAATCTATTAATAAATAAATTTAATTAAAAAATATTAGTTGAATTCCAATAG
Source organism: Fidelibacterota bacterium (assembly GCA_002703645.1). Taxonomy (GTDB): domain Bacteria; phylum Fidelibacterota; class Marinisomatia; order SCGC-AAA003-L08; family D37C17; genus TMED161. The sequence goes on from NZUX01000007.1 coordinate 32,118, forward strand.
CTATTAGCATAATTCCAGTAATATTTTGGATTATATTTAAGAATTTTTGAATTTTTTTTCTAATGATAGAATGAGTTAGAATGATTGATAGTAAACAAAACCATAATGTCGTTATAATTGCCATCCATATTCCATAAAATATTTGTATTTGTACTATTGGTTGATTATTGATAATGAAAGTATAAAGAGATAAAAAGAATAATGTCGCCTTAGGATTAAGAATATTTGTGATTAAGCCATTAAGGAAGGCATTTATATTATTTTTTATATTTTTAGATTTTTGATCTACCTTTAAAACAATTTTAACATTAGACGCTATAGAGTTATAACCTAAAAACATAAGATATAATCCACCAGATATTTTTATTATATCAAATAAAATTATTGAATTTGAAATAATTATTCCAACCCCAGTAATAGATAAGAAAATATGGAATAAAATTCCAAATCCAATCCCGAGACTTGTTATAATGGATATTTTTCTATTGTAGCATAAGCTTTGTCTTACTATGAGAGCAAAGTCTGGCCCGGGACTCATTACAGCGAATAAATGCAGTATCGCTATCGTTAAAAATTGAGGATATAGTTCAGTTAGCATATTATAAAATATGATTAACTGTAGAAATTCGCAA
>NZUX01000008.1 GCA_002703645.1 Fidelibacterota bacterium
TGTAGAAGATAAGCTAAGATTAACACTTTCTGTGTCATTTTAGATTTAATTAGGTAATATTAATGTTACCTCGTCGAAAAGAAAGGCTTCCATATGGGAGCCTTTTTTTATATTTTTAATTATGATAAATAAATTAAAACCTCATCATCAAATTATAATAGCCATGATACTTGGGTATATCGTGGGCTATTTTTTTGATTTTTCTAAAATATTCATTCCTATTGGTGATATTTTTATAAGATTACTAAAAATGATTATAGTGCCTATTATTTTCACTTCTATTGTATCTGGAGTTAGCTCTGTATCAAAATCTCAGAATATTCAGATATTAGGAATAAAAACAATTTTATATTATATGTCTACGTCATTAATTGCAATTATTATAGGGCTAGTATTAACAAATTCCATTCAACCAGGAGTTGGATTTTCAATAAATTCTGATTCAATTAAAGCAAAAGAATTAATTGAAACACCAGCTGGATTGATAGATATGATTTATCGTATTATTCCGGTGAATCCTATAGATGCTCTTGCAAAAGGCGATATTTTATCGATTATATTTTTCTCTATTTTATTTGGTTTTTCCATTACTAGAATTCCTTCTGATCATAGAAATAGATTAAATTCTTTTATATCTGCTCTTCATGAGACGATTATGTATTTAACAGGTATTATTATCAAATTAGCTCCAATTGGTGTATTTGGACTAATTATAAAGGCTGTCCATCATTCAAGTAGCAATATTATTCCATCTATAGGTTTATATATGCTGACTATATTCTTCGGATTAGCGATTCATCTATTGATTGTTCTTCCATCATTATTTTGGTTTTTTACTCGAATATCACCTATAAAGCATTACAAAGCTATGTCAAAGGCAATGCTTACAGCTTTTTCAACGAGCTCTTCTAGTGCGACATTACCAGTAACAATGAATTGTGTACAAGATAATGTTAAAGTATCAAAGACCACATCAAGCTTTGTATTGCCACTAGGATCAACTATTAATATGGATGGTACTGCTCTTTATGAATGTGCTGGGGTATTATTTATTTCTCAAGCAATAGGAATAGAGCTTGGTATTTTTGAGCAGTTAACCGTTGTATTTACAGCATTATTAGCTTCTATAGGAGCAGCAGGAATTCCTTCTGCAGGACTTGTAATGATATTTATTGTATTAAAATCAGTAGGTTTATCAGAGCATCCACAAGTAGGGATTTTAGTTGGTACGATGCTTGCTGTTGATAGGCCGCTTGATATGTTAAGAACAATGGTTAATGTGACTAGTGATTCAATAGGGGCTGCAGTTATAGGAAAATCTGAAGGTAATAAACTATACGAAGACTAGTCTTTTAGTATTTTATCTACTTTAGTTAATATTTCTTCTTTATTTTTAATTGATTCTTTAATATTTATTTTATAATCAAAAATCTCTGCTTTAGTATTCTTTTTATTTAATCTTTTTAAATCATTATGATTTTTAATTTCTATATATTCCAAATTATATAAATCAGCAATTTTTTTTATATCTAGATTAAGAGGTGTTGTCCAAAATTTTTCAAATTTATCATAATTAAGTTTAGCTATATCTAATTTAGAAAAAATTCCGCCACCATTATTATTAAGAATCACAAACTTTATATTTAAATCCATTTGTGTTGTAGAAAGTAATCCATTCATATCATGATAAAAACTTAAATCACCTAAAATTGAAATATTAGATTTATTAGAATTTTTAGATATACCAAGGGCAGTAGAAACAAGTCCATCAATACCACTAGCTCCTCTATTACAGTAAATATTTATTTTTTTATTAATATTATTGGTCAAATCATCCATTTCCCGTATTGCCATTGAATTACCAATAAATATATTTGTTGGAGTGTCTATAGTATCTAAGATATTATTAATTAATACTCCTTCACATCTATTATGATTTATATCTATTGACTCAATAAGAGAATTTATTTTTCTTTGTAATGACACTAATGAATTAAGATTATTATTATCATTATTAGAGTCTGTTCTATCTATGGCTAGTTTCGAAAAATATTTAATATCACAAGCAATAGTATTTTTTGTATTATCATTAAATTGGGGATATCTATCAACGTATAGAGTATTTTTATGATTATTTAATAGGTTGCATAATAATTTTGAAGTTGGTTTTCGACCAAATCGTATTATGATATTTAAATTTAAATCAGCCCTATCTAAAAATAAATTATAATTAGAAATGATATTTTTGTGTTTGTTGGAATATCTTATTTTGGATGTTGGGTCTGCTAAGATAGGAGCATTTAAATGTTCTGAAAGTTTTAGTATATGATCTATAGAATCTTTTTCTTTAATCTCGCCACATACTATTATGCTATCATTTAAATTAGGAATATTAATATTATTATCATTTATAAATTTTTCTGACTTAGGAATAGATATTTCATTTATAACTGTTTTTTGATTATTAGATAAATTTTTAATAAGAGGTTCTTCAAAAGGTATATTAATATGAATTGGACCAGGAGGTGATTTTGATGTTCCAATTGCTTTATTAAATGATGATACAATTTTATCATAAATCCCTTCTTCATTATTGCTAGGTAAATCTAAATCTTGAAATTTCCTAACATGAGTTCCAAAAATATTTTGTTGGTTAATTGTTTGGTTTTCTCCTGTATTAGTTAAATAAGCTGGACGATCAGCTGTTATAACTATTAATGGATTTCTACTAAGATTTGATTCAATAATTGCAGGGAAGAAGTTAGCTACGGCAGTTCCTGATGTAGATATTACAACAGATGGAATTTTACTTTTTTTAGATATTCCTAAAGCAAAAAACGCTGCAGATCTTTCATCGATATGACTAGTGCACCTGAAGTTAGAATTATTTGTAAACGCTATGGTTAAAGGAGTATTTCTTGAACCTGGACAGATACAAATATCCTTAATACCTAAGCTATCTAGAATATTAGCTATTTGATTGGCCCAGTTTAAATTTATATTATTATTCATTAATTATTTGATCGATTGCATTCATTTTGTTTTTTATTTCTAGCCATTCTTCATCTTCATTCGAATCTATAGTAATGCCAGCACCTGCATAAATATAAATATATTCATCATTTATATAAGCAGATCTTAATCCTGCATAAAACTCAGCATTTAGATTGTTACTAATATAGCCAATTGTACCTGAGTACCATCCTCTATCAAAATCTTCAATATCATTAATAATATCTATAGATTTATTTTTTGGATATCCAGATAGAGCAGGTGTAGGTGAGAGTGTATTTAATATATCCATAATTTTCATATCATTCTTTATTGCAGTAATGGATGTTTTTAGATGTTGGATATTTTTTAATTTTAGAACATGTTTTTTACCGCATTTGATTTTAATATTATTTTCTAGTAAGGATTTTTTAATACCTTTAATAACAATATCATGCTCATCATTTATTTTCTTGCTTTCATATAGTTTCTTTTGATTTTCTTTTTGTTCTGATATAGTTTTACCATTATTTATAGATCCTGCAAGCGCATCTATTTCTATATTATTATTAGTATTCTTTAATACAAGTTCTGGAGATGCACCTAAAAATTTACCTTCATTTAAATAATCAAAATAAAAAATTGTACATTCTGGGTATTCCTTAATCATAGATTCTAATAAAAGAGAATAAGTCCCTTCTTTTTTAATTGAGTATTTATAAATATTAGATAAAACAACTTTACGTACTTTCTTTTTTTTAATTTTATCTTTTATATAGGCTACTTGATCAATGAATTTATTTTTATCAGTCTTAATTCCCTCTGATTTAAATATCATTTTAGATTTTTTCTGATTATCAGAATAATCTTCAATTGCTTTATAATAATCATAGCACTTAGAATAAATAGAATTAAATGGCTTATTCATTAAGGTGAAAAATGTTATGGTTGTTTGATTATCTGATTTTAAAATTAATATTTCAGGTATTTGATAATTAACAGATTTATATTTTCTCCAAATATCTATATTGGTTTTATTAATATCAAAGTTTTGCCCACCAATAAAAATGGGAATATTATTTTGTTTTGTTTCATTGAAATTAACATTGTCATTGATGATTTTCTCAATATTAAGATTGATAAAAGATTTATCTAAATTATCTGTATTAAGAGAAAAACTTTCTCCAAATGATATAAACTCTCTATTTTTATTTTTCTGCCCCCAGTATGATTTCTTTTTACTTTTACCTAATTCTATATCTATTAATGATATGAAATTATTACTAAGTTTAATTTCTTGAGTAAAAGAAAATACTATTGTAGATTTTTTTTGCTCAGATTTTTTCTTAGCAACTTTATATAAAAGTGATAATTTATTTTTTTCTAGGTACATTATTTTATCTATATATTTACAAATCAATCTTATAAATTCATATATACTTAAACAATTGAAATATTGATAAAATCATTATGAATGAATTCACACACAAAGGTAAAAATAAAAAAGAATTTGTAAAGTATATCTTCAATGATATATCAACTACATATGATTTTTTAAATCATTTTTTAAGTCTTGGTATAGATATTATTTGGAGAAAAAAATTCATCAAATCTCTTGGTTTTTCGAAAGATGACAAGGTGCTAGATGTTGCAACTGGTACTGGTGATGTCGCTTTTGCAATTAAGAAAAAATATAAATCAGAAATTATTGGACTAGACCTTTCCATTAATATGCTTGATATTGCAAAGAAAAAATCAAAAAAAATGAATGCAGAAGATATTGTATTTATGGAGGGCGATGCAGAAAATCTACCATTTGATGATAATGCTTTCAATAAATTAGTTATTTCATACGGACTAAGAAATTTAGGAGATTGTAAAAAAGGACTAGAAGAGTTTTATAGGGTTTTAAAACCGAATTCAAAAATTGGGATCTTGGAGTTTCTCCATCCAAAGTCAACAATAATATCAAAATTATTTAAATTTTATTTTAATAATATACTGCCAAGAGTAGCATCATTATTCTCAAATTCAAAAGCCTACAGATACCTTCCTGAATCAGTAGAAAATTTTATGACACCAAATGAATTAAAAATTCTGTTAGAAGAAGTAGGTTTTAAAAATGTTTCATGTAATAATCTTACGTTTGGGATAACAACAATTGTAAATGCTGAAAAATAAAAAAATAGTTGCTCAATTAGGATTATTAGTAACAGCCTTAATTTGGGGTGCAACATTTTTAGTTGTAAAAGATGCGATTAATTTAGAAACTTTCCCACCATTTTTCTTTGCTGGAGTAAGATTTCTACTTGCCGCTTTATGTATTATATATTGGGTTGATTTTAAATCAATTAAAGAAAATGCTGTTGGCCCATTTTTATGTGGAGTAGTTCTATTTATAGGTTATGGATTTCAGAATTATGGGCTAGAAGCAACGAGTCCCACTAATTCTGCTTTTATTACAAGTATTAGCGTATTAATGGTTCCTATCATATTATATCTTTTTAAGATGGAAAGTATTTCATTGAGAATTTGGATTTCTGTTTTGCTTGCATTTATAGGAATTCAAATGATCTCACCTAGCGGGTTTAACATTGGAGATAAACTAACCTTTGGTTGCGCCCTATCATTTGCCATTCATATTATTATGCAAGATAGATTAAATAAAGATAAAGTAATTAATTTTTTTGTAATTCAATCCGTAACAGCAGGATTGTTATCACTTATAGCCAGTGTCATAGTAGAACCTATTCATCAAGTTGAATTTTCAAATGCAGCTATTAGTGCAATTTTAATTACTGGTATTCTTGGAACTACATTTGCGTTATTGGTTATGATATGGGCACAAAAAATTCTATCTGCTAGTGAGACTGCAATCATTATTGCTATGGAACCAGTTTTTGCGGCATTATTTTCTGTTTATTTTGGCTATGAAGTATTAGGTATTATATCCTATATCGGTGGAGCTATTGTGGTATTTTCTGTTATTTTTTGTGAGTTATCTAGAGAAACTAAATTAGTCAATTAATTCAGAATATTTTTTCTTTCCTAAGATAAAGTAATCAAATACAATACTAGGCTTGTACATTTTTTTTGTTATTGAAATTAGTGATACTTTTTTAATTCTATTAACTTGAATAATTCTTTTAATTATATAAAAAGGATGAAATAAAATCCAGATAAGAGCAAATAGCTGTGCGATAAAAGCTTTAAAGTTAGCAGTTAGAAAGTATCGTAATAATGATGCCATTTCTAAAATCATTTTTGGCAGTAATAAGAATAGCATAAATAGAAAATTATGATTTGTTAAAAATAGTATCATGCTATTTCTATGATTTAGATAGCTTTTAAGAAAATTTCTATCATTAAGAGTTCCACCGCTATGATATATTATTGATTTGGGTTCTATGATATTTTTATATCCAGATAATTGAACTTTCCAGCTATAATCTATCTCTTCCATATAGGCAAATAATTTTCTATCAAATAGAATGCGTAAAAATAAATCTTTTCTTGTTATAAAAGCACACCCTGATGTCCAAAAAATATCCTGTTGATTATCATATTGATTTTTATCTTCTTCTATACTATTAAATATCCTTCCTCTTATAAATGGATAACAAAAAATATCAAGAAATCCTCCTGATCCTCCAGCATAATCAAACAGCTTATTATTATTTATATTTAGTACCTTAGGTTGAATAGAGCCAATACTATTATCTTTAGATATTAATTCAATAAGAGGTTGTATCCACTCTGAATCATGAATAGTATCATTATTTAAAAATAGTAAAAATTTTCCCTTTGCTTTAGTTGCTCCTATATTGCATCCACCTGCATAACCTAAATTATTATTTTGAGTTAAAATATTAACATAGGGAAATTTATTCTTAATTTGAGACACACTATCATCCTTTGATTTATTATCAACTAGAATGATTTCATGATTTGTGAATGTTGATTTATTTAATGAGGTTAAACAATTATTTAATATTTTAAATCCGCCATGATGAGGGATTATTATACTTAAAAGAGGATTTTCTACGATTGGTTTTTTATTAGATTTAACCATTCTATTGCTTTGCTATCCTTTGGGTATAATAATATCCAATCTTCTATTAGTTTAATTGCAGCATCAATCTGGTCATTTTTAATATATGCAAGTGATAGGCTTTGATAAATTTCAAATACATCTGAATATTGAATTAGCATATCATAAAAATGATTAACAGCCAATTTTGTATCATTAGAATTCTCAAGCAATAATTGCCCTACTGTATAAGATTGTTGAATATCTAAATCATTTCGATTGCTAGCATGAATCATATACTTATTAAACATATCCATATTTCCTACTGCATTGAATAAGTTTCCAACTTGAATTTGTACATCAGGATGTGCAATTTTTATTACATCAATAGGGAAATAATTTTCCATTTGAATCAATATATTATTGACTTCAGGGTATTTTGATACATCTGATATCAACTCTATTGCTATTTGTAAAAAACTTGATCTATAATTCTGAACTAATCTTTCAATATTATGACTAAAGAAAATCTCTTCATTATTTAAATTTCTATAACGATATATTCCTTCCTGTTTACTTCTTAGATTTGTATAATCTTCTCCAGTTTTAATTATAGTATTCATATCTATTGTTTGTGTGATATTCTTAGTTATCTGATTAATATTTAATCTAGGGTACATTGAATTATCTATATTTTTTTCTGGTGTAAATTTATATACTAAACCTTCCATTTCTAGATAACTGTCAAGCCCTAATCTATGCCCAGGTGATACAGTTACCGCAAAATATACAGGCCTATCAATCGGCATATCATCAATTAACTCTAAAACCATTATATCCTGAACTTTAAGATAATTACTAAAGGTAGGTCGTAATTGAAAATCTATTTTATGGCCATTGTAATCAATTACAGCATCTACAGGACCCCATTCGACTGGTATTCCATGATTTAAAATATTGTATCGCTGATTATATTGTTCCATAAAATAGTTATTTAATCCACTATTTAGCCTATCCCATTCAGAGGTCCATTTTTGTAATGCAAAAGCAGTCCCAACCAATGGATCTAAAGATTCTATGGAACTATCCTCTAGATTAATTGGAAGAGTTTTGTACTCATTCTTTAATTGTTTAATATACCATGGGGTATTTAATAAACTAAGATTTACAACTCGAACATCTTTCCTAATATTTTCAACTTCTTGTATATACCATAGGGGGAATGTATCGTTATCACCATTGGTGAATAAAATAGAGTTAGGCTCACAAGAGTTTAATAGGTTATATGCATAATCCCATGCAACAAAATTACCAGATCTATCATGAGAATTATAATCTTTAGCAAGCATATTTATAGGCATTGCAATTAATAGTAATAGAGCTAAACCTACGCTTGTGATATTGCTTGCAAGATGGTCTTTTAATTGATTAGTTATTTTATCAATTAATGCAAATACTCCTATCCCAATCCATATTGAAAATGCAAAAAAGCTTCCTACATAAGAATAGTCTCGCTCTCTTGGTTGAGGGTCATATTGATTTAAATAGAGAATAATTAGAATTCCTGTTGCAAGGAATAATGATAAAATAGATATTGCACGGAAATAATCATTTCTAAAGTGATAGAAAAAGCCTACTAAACCTAAAATAAATGCGAATGGAATAATATATCTAGTCCAATTAATTCCTTCTATCTTTTTAATTATTGTACCATCTTTATTTTGGACATTCCAATCAAAATCACCCCTTCCAATGAATTGCCAAGCAAAATATCTCAAGTACATTTCTTTGATTTGATAATTCCATACAAAGCTTAATACTTCACTTCCACTAGGATTATCTCTATCATTGGTATATCTTTTCCAATTCATATTTTCTTGTCTCTGAAGAGTACTTTTTCTATCTAGAATTGACCAGCTTCCATATTGCTCTCTTTCCATGTAATAGAGAAAAGATTCTGATGAATCTGGATTATTTTCATTAATGGATGGATGTTGAGAAGCTCTAATAAATATTGTACTATATGTACTATATCCAATCAGTATCATAAATAAGCAAATTATAATAGTTATTGATTGACGATGTCTATTACTATGATTAATTAGAGTTTGGTTTGATATATAATAGCAACAACATGCAAAAATAAAAATGTAGCAAATAATAGGAAACCAAAGAGGATTCATTATTTGGTCTATTGATGCTGATAATTTTGGAATTCCTTTTATTATCCCAATATATATAGTGGCAAAAATAACTAGAGAAATAGCTGACACCTTCAATGTATCAATTATTATTTTATAAATATTTTCATACTTAGTATTTGATAATCTAGCATTATAATAAATAATAAAAATAATGCATGGAATTGCTAGAAGATTTAATAAGTGAATTCCTATACTAAGCCCCATAACATATGAGATGATTATAATATACTTTATGCTATCTTTATTGAAAGATATAGTATCCCATTTTAGTATAAGCCAAACAACCATTGATGTTAATAGCGTTGATAAAGCATATACCTCTGATTCTACTGCGTTAAACCATTGAGAATCAGTAAATGCAAATGTAACTGCAGCAATAAATCCACTATATTCAGCTATCTTGATTTTCTTAGTATAGTCTGAATTCTCTTGTTTTTCACCTATTATCCTTTTTATCAGATGTATAATAATTAGATAAAGGAACATTACCGAAAATGCGCTAGCAATAGGTGAAATAAAATTAACTCTGGCTCCAATATCACTAAAAATTGGAATTTGAGAGAAAACATTACCTAGTAATAGGAATAGTGGTGTGCCTGGTGGGTGTGGTACTCCTAGAGTAACAGAGCATGCTATAAACTCTCCACAATCCCAAAACGATGTCGTAGGAGCCATCGTTTTTAAATAGATTATTAATGGAAAGAAAAAAGAAGAAAGAGTGAAAAATAAATGACTATTTTTCTTTTTCATTTTCTTCTTTTGTCTCTTCTTCTGCTTTTTCTTCTGAACTTTCTTCCGGTTTATCATTCTTTTCTTTAGACATGACATAGTTCATTTTTAATTCACTAATTGATTGATCTAAAATTTTAGATTCATCATCACTGATATTACCCTTTGTCTTGTCCTTAAGCATAACAAGCATATCAATTGTAAGTGATGCTCCATCTAAATCCACATTAATTTCATCAGTCATTGGATTTTTAATTTTTCCTAATTGCATCCATGCTTGTGAAACCAAGGATGTACATAAACCCATGAAAAGTTGCATATTTTTATTTTCGTCCATAATCATTTATCCTATATCTATAAATTCAAGCATATTACTATATCTATATATTAGTTCTTTTTTTATTTTCTGGTATTCAATTGATCTTAAATCATGATCTTTTTCAACAATGTTAAATGCTAAATGTCTTGTTTCTTTAATGATATCTCCATCTTTCGAAATATCTGCAATCTTTGTTTTCATATAGCCATGTTGACGCTTACCAAAAAACTCTCCAGGCCCTCTTAGTTGAAGGTCCTCATCTGATATTTTAAAACCATTTAGAGTATTTTCCATAACTTTTAATCGATGATTAGCAATAGATGTGTCCTTTCGTTGAAGTAAAATACAGTAGCTTTTTTCTACTCCTCTTCCTATTCGTCCTCTTAATTGATGTAGTTGAGTTAGTCCAAAACGTTCAGCGTTTTCTATCATCATTACTGTCGCATTAGGATTATCAATTCCTACCTCTATTACTGTTGTACTTACAAGAACATCTATCTTTCTATCAATGAATAATTTCATTTGATGATCTCGTTCTTCTTTCTTCATTTTCCCATGTAAATAGCCTACACTATAATTAGGAAATATATTTTTCTTTATATTCTTATAGCTTGTTTCTGCAGCCTCAAGATCCAATGTTTCTGATTCTTCTATAATAGGAAAAACAATATAGCATTGTCTTTTTGCATCCATTTCTTTTCTCATAAAACTATAAATTGATTCAAGCCTATCTTCATTTGCTATTTTGGTGATAATAGGAATTCTGTTTTTAGGAAGTTCATCAATTATAGATATATCCATATCACCATGTAGTGTCATAGATAAAGTTCGAGGTATAGGAGTTGCGGTCATTGCAAGCACATTTGCATTTTTTGCTTTTTTAATTAACGTCTTTCTATGCTCAACTCCAAATCGATGCTGTTCATCAATAATAGCTAAACCAAGATTTTTAAATGTAATATTTTCTTGTATTAATGCATGCGTTCCAATGATGATATCTATTTCACCAGATTTTAATTGGCTGGCTATTTGATCTTTTTTCTTTTTATTTAGATTACCAATTAATAGCTCACATGTTATGCCNACTGAATCACAATATTTTTTAAAGCTATTAAAATGTTGCTCACTTAGGATTTCAGTTGGTGCCATTATAGCCACTTGAGAAGAATTATCAATTGCTATACCTGCAGCCAATAATGCAACTACTGTTTTTCCACAACCAACATCTCCTTGAATTAATCGATTCATTGATTTTTCAGATTCTAAATCAGTTCTAACTTCTTTTAATACTTTTATCTGTGCANCTGTNAATTCAAATGGTATCTGTTTAAAAATTTCTTTAACTATTTTATCTTCATTATTGAATTGTTTTGTCTTATTTCTTTTTAAGCTAGATCTTTTTAAAGCAAGTATAAGTTGAAGAAAAAAATGTTCATCAAATTTTAATCTATATATGGCATTATTAAGAGACTCTTGATTTTCGGGTTGATGTATATCTTTTAACGCTCTTGGTAATTCTATTAGACTATTTAATTTTATTATATCATCATTATAAAAATCCTTTATAGAAGAATGAGCTATATCAATTGCGCTATTTAATAACCTTCTAAAGCCTCTACTATCAATTCCAACGGATTTAAGTTCTGAATTTGATGGATAAATAGAAATAATTTTTCCAGTATTTATGGGATCCTCATTATCATCTAACATGTCAAATTCAGGATGAATAAGTCTAAAACCATTGTAATATTCTATTTTGCCATAAACTGCAATAGTCTCATTCATTTCAAATTTTTCTACAATCCAGGTTAATCCTCTAAACCATATACATTTTAAAATACCACTACCATCATTGACTCCCATTTCAAAAAAACGCCTTTTTCTTGCTTGTTTTATATTTAGAGAACAAATTTTTCCAACGATCATTCCCTGTTCTCCAATTTGGAGTCTATTAACTCTTAGTATTTTCGATCTATCAATATAACGTCTAGGAAAATGATATAGGAGGTCATCTATAACTTCAATCCCAGCTTTTTTAAGTTTAACACCTCTATTAGGGCCAACTCCTTTTAGGTAGGTAATTTCAGTATTTAGATTAGTTGTAAATGAAGTTTTATCAACCATTATTTTAATGAGTTTAAATTATTCTGAAGAATCATTAACTCATTTTCATANCGATTTTTTTTATTTTGCTCATGAGCTACAATGTTTTCAGGAGCATTAGATACAAATTGTTTATTTTCAAGTTTACGATTTACAGCACCCAATCGTCCTTCTAAATTTTCAATTTGATTTTCAAGTCTATCAATTTCTTTATCAATATCTATCAAATCTTTTAATGGAATATAAACTTCTATATTATCTATCACGATTGTAGTTGATTGCGATGGCTTTTTTATATTTTCACCAGTTTCAAGATTAGTTACCTTTACTAATCTTTCAAGATAGCTTTTATAGTTATTCAACACGCTTGCCATAGAATTATCTACTTTACAAATTAGATCTATTTCTTTTTTAGGTGATATCGCAAAATTAGCTTTAATATTTCTTATTGAAGATATCAAATTCATAATAATAGAAAGTTCATTTTCAATTTTTACATCTACCATATTTTTATTTGATTTTGGCCATGGAGCATTGATTAGCATCTCATTTTTATTAGAATGAGACCATATTTCTTCAGTAATAAAAGGNCANTAAGGATGCATAAGCTTGAGAATGGTTTCTAGNACATGTAAGCATACTTTTTGAGCAATAGCTTTATCATTTTCATCAGTTCCATAAAATCTAGATTTTGAAAATTCAATATACCANTCACAGAAATTTTTATAAACAAAATCATACACTGATTTTACAGCATCATTCATTCTATAATTATCATAAGCATTTTCAACTTCTATAATTGTAGAGTTTAATTTTGATAGAATCCATTTATCTGTTACATCTAATTGCTCATTAGATAATTCTGAAATATCACTATTAACATTCTCATCCATATTCATTTCTACAAAACGAGCAGAATTCCATAGCTTATTCATGAAATTTCTTCCATGTTCAATTTTTTCTTCTGAAAATAGAATATCAAGTCCTTGTGGAGCAATGAGNAGCAANCCTACTCTTAATGCATCTGAACCATATTTATCCATTAGGTCGATTGGGTCTGGAGAGTTTCCAAGAGATTTACTCATTTTTCTTCCCTTTTCATCTCTAATTAATCCATTGAAGTAGACACTATTAAAAGGAATCTCTTTTTTAAAGTAAAGTCCAGCCATAATCATTCTTGCTACCCAGAAAAATATAATATCTGGCCCAGTAACTAAATCTTGAGTAGGATAATGCTTATTTAGATCTTTAGTATCTTCAGGCCATCCAAGAGTTGCAAATGGCCATAGCCATGAACTAAACCATGTATCAAGTACATCCTCTTCTTGCACCCATCCATCACCTTCCGGAGGGTTTACGCCACAATATATTTCATCATTTTTATACCAGACAGGAATTCTGTGCCCCCACCATAGTTGACGAGAAATACACCAATCTTTTATATTATCAAGCCAATGATAGTATGTTTTTGTCCATCGCTCTGGATAAAATTTCACTTCCCCATTTTTAACACAGTCAATAGCTGGACCCACGAGTTTTTTCATATCGACAAACCATTGTTTTGAAACATAGGGTTCAACAACAGCATCAGTTCTTTCAGAGTGACCAACTTTATGAGTATAATCTTCTATCTTTTCAAGAAATCCATGTTTTTCCATTTCTTCGACAACACGTTTTCTTGCTTCTTTTCGATCCATTCCTTTAAATAGCTCAGGCACATTATCATTAAGAGAAGCATTTGGATGCATGATATTAATTAATTCAAGATTATTTCTTTGACCCATTTCAAAATCATTAGGGTCGTGAGCTGGAGTCACTTTTACAGCTCCTGTTCCAAATTCTTTATCAACATAAGTATCTGCAAATATTGGAATTTCTCTATTTACTAGTGGGAGTATAACAGATTTACCAACTAAATCTTTATATCTTTCATCATCTGGATTTACTGCAATGCCGGTATCACCAAGCATTGTTTCTGGTCGTGTTGTAGCAACAATAATAAATTTATCACTATCNTTAATTGGGTATTTAAAATGCCATAGATTCCCATTAACCTCTTTGTGAATCACCTCTTCATCAGATAGCGCTGTTAAACCTTTAGGATCCCAGTTAATAATACGCTCNCCCTTATAAATCATCCCATCTTCATATAAATCAACAAATACTTTTGTTACAGCCTTGCTATAATCTTCATCCATTGTAAATGTGGTTTTTGACCAATCACAGGATGCTCCGATACGCTTTAATTGTGTAAGGATGGTATTTCCATATTTTTCTTTCCACTGCCAAGCATGTTTGAGAAATTCTTCTCTTCCAATTTCTTTTTTATCAATACCTTGCTCTTTAAGCATATTAGTAACCTTTGCTTCTGTAGCTATGGAAGCATGGTCAGTACCTGGAAGCCAAAGAGTTCTTTTGCCTTGCATTCGTGCTCTTCTAACTAGGACATCTTGAATGGTATTATTTAAGATATGTCCAATATGTAGAATGCCTGTGACATTTGGAGGAGGAATCATTACTGTAAATGCTTCATTATCTCCAGATGGACTAAATGAACCACTTTCCTCCCAAGCTTTATACCACTTTTGCTCTACAGAAGAGGGTTCATATGATGTTGAAATTTCTTTTTTGCTCATNAGAATAACTTTGTATCAAATATTTTTTATATTGTTTAACTTTACTTAAATATAAACAGAGTATATGGATACACATAATTTAAAATATATAATTTCTTTCTTGCTACTGATATTATTCATTGGAGCATGTTCAGAATCAGTAGATACGTCAGGCTGCCCTTATCCNGATTCGTGTAATTATAATCCAGATGGGACAGATGAAGATAGTTGCTGGTATNCAGATGGAGGTTGTTTATGTGANGANGGGGAAGATGCAATTTCAGANTGTGCNGGAGAGTGNGGNGGANATNCNNNAGNAGATTGTGCNGGNGAATGTNNTGGNNNNGCANTNGAAGATGAGTGTGGTNTTTGNAATGGANCNGGAGCAATACTAAGTGAAGGAGATGGAATAAATATTTATGTAGATTTTACTCCTCAATTTTCTTTTTACGANGTTAGCGATNATGTAGATGAGGCTTATATAGTACACTCTGCTAATTGTATTGATGATTATGATTCATTTGATATTTTTGAACCACCTTCTTTTGAATCTAATTGGGTTAAAGCATATTTCAATTTTCCTGATTGGACTCACTCATTTGATGGGATAGAAAATAATTTTACTAAAATATGTAATTCTCTATGCAAACCAAAAGAATTTGTTTTTCATGTCCAATCAAATACACAAGGATCTTTAACGATTCTTATTAATATACATGATTATTTTTTATTTGATTCTTTTGGCGATATACTTAATGGAGAAATAGAAGTCTATGATGGTAATGAAATGATTGACTTTTATTTTGATGTAGATAATGTAGTTAATATAAATTCTACAATTCAATCAAATGAAACTAAAGAATTTTTAATAAAACTTTCATTTAATTAAATTAATCTATGGCTAAACTATTATTTATATTATTATCTTTTTGTTTTAGCTCAGATGCTAAAGATATTATTGATAGACCTTTTAAGCAGGCAGGTGCGATTGAATCTTTAATCAATATCAATAATCAATATGATGAGCTTATTTTAGTCCAGCTTGATTTAGCAAATGATAGTCTTTACAATATTGTTAATTCTAATATTCCTGATTTAGATTTAAATATAGGTCCTGCAACTTATCATAGAGTTTTCCCAACTCAAGAGTTTAATAGATTAGAGGATATTTTATCATTAGATAATTATCATATTTTAAAACAACCTTATACTCTCCCTAATAATTCAAGACAGTATTGGGTAGAAGTTAAACAGGGCGGTAATACGCAGGGGACATATACTGAAGATGAGGCGATTTCATATACATGTGACTGTGTAGATGGAGCCTCTGATTGTGTTAAGCTTGGTTGGGATTCATGGTATAATCCATTTGATTATTGGGGAGAAGCTTGGTGGGCATTTGACCCTCCTATTCATTCCTATGTAAATGAGATTCGCGTAACAGTAAGAGGAGCTCAGTGCGACGATCTCCCATTATGGTCAGATACTTATATGGGGATGAGAGAAGAAAGTGGTTATTTTTCACAAGATTATTTACTAAGTGAACAATATACCGATAATATTTACGTTGTCCCTGAAATATGGAGTGAAGGAATGTTGATGCCAATGGTTGGCTCTAATGATAATTATGTAATTGATCAGGTTACGGTTCAATTTTTTTATACTTGTCTATCATCAGATGCCCCGGTTAATGTAGCTTCATCTGATGGGAATTATTGTGACCATATCGATATATCATGGGAAAGCCCAGAAGATAATGATGATGTATTAGGGTATAACTTATATAGAGATCAAGAGTTGATTAATCAGTTTTCTACAGATAATTTTAATTTTTCTGATTATAGTGCATCTGCAGGTATTGTACATGAGTACTGTGTAGTCTCAGTTGGAGAGTGTGGAGAGTCTGAATTATCATGTAATACTGGTTATAGGAAATCAGCTCCAGATACTGTTGATTTTGTAGATGCTTCTGATGGACTATTTAATGATTATGTATCTGTGATATGGAGCGCATCTGAAGATGTCTCTTCATATAAGATTTATAGAGATGGCGTTTGGCTTGGTATCGGAAATGATGAATTAGAATATTTAGATTATTATATTGATATTGGATATGAGCATAATTATTGTATTGAAGCAATAAATGATTGCGGTGAATCTGATTGGCAATGTGATATAGGTTATGGAGCAATGGGGCTAGGTGATGTTAATGATGACAGCTCTATTGATGTTCTTGATGTCGTTGCTATTGTCAATATAATAATGGGCTATTTTGACCCAACTACATCTCAATTTTGGTCAAGTGATTTAAATAATGATGAACAAATTAATATTCAGGACGTTATCTTACTTGTCAATATGATTCTAAATTAATTTTATGAATCAATCTAGAATTATTCCTTTATTGTTTTTAGGTTTACTATCAATTAGCGCATCTCCCATTGTTGCCAAAAGTTTATCTTCTTCAGGTACCATAGTTGCTTTTTGGAGAATGTTGTTAGCATCATTTTTCTTATGGTGTTATTCAGTTATTTATTATAAAAATATGAAAAGCCTTTCAAGCTCTAATAAAATTAAGACATCTATAGCTGGAGTGTTACTTGGAATTCATTTTATATTATTTTTTGAAGCTGTAAAAATTACTACTATTGCAAATGCTACATTTTTAGGTACCTTGGCACCTTTTTTTACTTTAATGATTGAATTCTTAATATTCAAAAGACGATACAAAAAGATGGTTTATTTAGGTATGATAATTTCTCTAGTAGGTATATTTATAGTTTTAATAAATGGATTTGACTTATCATCAAAATTTACTCTTGGAAATATTTATGCTATTTTCTGTTCTCTGGCAATAGGATTAGCATTTTTAATTTCTGAAAAGGTAAGAGATACTGAAGGAACAATAGAATATACAAGGATGCTTTATGGTATTGCGGCATTAACAATATTTATTATCGGAAGTTTTTATACTAAGTCATTTATTGTTACTCAAAATACTGAAATTTTAGGATTTGTTTTCCTAGCTCTTATACCAACAATCTTAGGACATAATATTTTTTATTACTGCGTTAAATTCACTACCCCAACTATAATTAGTACCATACCATTAGGTGAGCCTATTATTGCATCCTTTATTGCATTTTTCTTATTTAATGAATTTATTAGCTTTAATACAGCTATAGGAGGTGCATTATGTATCTATGGAATATTTATAATTCTTAAAAATAGATCAGTAATAAATCGTTAAAATAGGTTACAATTTGTTATAAATATTCTTTTCTTAGATTTATAATTTATTTTTATGTTTATAACAGAAATTTCAAAGGAAACCATTTTATATAATATGGTCTTAATATTATTACTAAATATAGCTCTAGCATTTAACCCTTCTAACTATGAAAGCTTGGGAGAGCAGTATGATGTTACAATTCATAGAGATACTTGGGGGGTTCCTCATATATATGGAGTAAAAGATGAAGATGTGGCGTTTGGATTTGCATTTGCACATTCTGAAGATGATTTTAAAACTATTCAAGATGTAATTCTTCAAACAAGAGGGAAATTATCGTCAGTATATGGTAGAAAGATGATTGGTGTTGATTATATGACCAATCTTCTTCGAGTAAGAGAAAATGTTGAAAATAAATATGAAGATTTAATTAGTGATGATGTAAAGGGTGTATTGGAAGCTTATGTTGATGGACTTAATTATTATGCATCTTTGCATCAAGATGAATTAGTCAAAGGACTCTTCCCCGTAACAGAGCATGATATAGTCTCTGGATTTGTTTTTAGGACTCAATTCCTTTATGGTCTAGATTACTATTTCGATTTATTATATAGTTCTAGAAAAGAAAAAGATAAACCTGAATTACCAGAAACAATATGGAGAGATTCTGCTCCTATGGGTTCTAATTCGTTTGCAGTATCTCCTAAAAGGACCGAAGATGAAGATACGTATTTATTAATTAATGCGCATCAGCCTTGGAACGGTCCCATTGCTTGGTATGAAGTACATT
The DNA here is from genome assembly GCA_002703645.1 of Fidelibacterota bacterium. GTDB lineage: Bacteria > Fidelibacterota > Marinisomatia > SCGC-AAA003-L08 > D37C17 > TMED161. The sequence continues at coordinate 19,014 of NZUX01000008.1, forward strand.
TGCACAGTGAAGAAGGTTGGAATATGGTAGGAGGGACGCTTCCGGGGTCGCCTGTTGTGTTTTTAGGCCATAATGATTATTTAGGCTGGGCTCATACATTAAATGCTCCAGATTTAATTGATATATATGAATTAAAAATAAATCCAGATAATGATTCTCAGTATTTATTTGATGGAGAGTGGGTTGATTTTGAAACTTATGATTCTCCAATGAATGTCAAATTATTAAAATTATTTAATATTAAGTTTAATAAAGAAATTCGCTGGTCATTACATGGTCCGGTGCTAGATCTAAAGCATGGAGTATATGCCATTAGATATGCAGCGATGGATGAAATTAGACAAATTGAACAATGGTTTCAAATGAACAAGGCTCAGGATTTCAGCCAATGGGAAGATGCAATTAAACTACGTTATATTCCATCGTTAAATTGTATGTATGCAGATAATACCGGTGATATATTTTATATTTATAATGCGGCATTTCCAAAGAGGGATCCTAAATTTGATTGGAAAGATTATCTGCCTGGAGATTTATCTCAATCTTTATGGACAGAGCTAGAGGACTATGAGTATCTTCCTAAGCTATATAATCCTGAATCAGGATTTTTACAAAACTGTAATAGTACGCCTTTTAGTACAACAGATGGGACTGATAATCCAGATAAATCACTTTTTCCTAAAACATTAGGTATCGAAGAATATATGACTAATAGAGCTTTAAGGTCTCTAGAAATGTTCGGTTCTGATAAAGTTATTTCTAAAGATGATATATTTAATTATAAATATGATATGAAATACTCAGTTAATTCAGCTATTGCGCAGTATGTAGATGAGATTTTAGATGCAGACCTTCCAGTGAATGATCCCACGATTAATGAAGCTATAGAAGTCTTAAAGGATTGGGATCTTAATACGGATCCAGATAATAAAGGTGCTGCTTTAGCAATTTTATCAACCAAACCATATTTGAAAGATTATTATGAAAAAATTTCTGAGAACCGTCTTGTAGAACATTTTGTAGATGCTGCTAAACTCCTTAAGAAAAAATATGGAGAGATAGATGTTTCTTGGGAAAATGTAAATAGAATGATTAGAGGTGAAAATAATTTTGGTCTTGGTGGCGGTCCGGATATTATGCATTCTATTTATGGCAATTTAAAAAATAGTGGTGAATTAGAAGCCTTTGCAGGCGATTCTTATATTTTGTTTGTATCTTGGGATAAGTATGGAAAAGTTTCATCTCAAAGTGTACATCAATATGGAGCAGCCACGACAAAAGAAGATTCACCGCATTATTCGGATCAATCAAAGTTATTTGCAAATCGTAAATTGAAAAATGTATGGTTTGAAAAAGAAGAAATTTTAAACAATTTAGAAGACTCATATAAACCAGGAGAAAAATATGCTAAGTAAATTCATACTATCTATTCTTTTAACATTTTCATTTGCTATAGAATGGGTTGATTATAATGGATATAAAATAAATTCTAAAGTTATAGTTATTAAAATTAATAAAGATATTGCACCACTAATTGGATATGAAGAGCCAATTAATATTAATGATGAGTTGGAAATCAATACGGTATTAATAAAATCTGGGGCTATAAATCTAAACCCTCTATTTGTTCATTATAATTTATTTTCAGAACAGCATTATAATTTTGAACTTCATCAATATTATAAAGTTGAGTATAAAAATGTAATTGATTTTAATCAATTAGAAAGAACTTTGTCTTTAGATTCATTCATTGAATTAGTAGAGCCTAGTTATATGAAAGAAATGTATATAGACCCTAATGACCAATACTATTCAGACCAATGGGGGCATAATAATACAGGACAAGCAGTTAGCTATAGTGGCTCATATGTAGGCACTCCTGATTGTGATACAGATACTAATGATGCGTGGGATATATCTACTGGTAATGCTAGTTCTACAATTGCAATTTTAGATACGGGTGTTTCTGAACATTCAGAGTTTTTTGGTAGATTAGTTCAAGGATTTAATTTTATAAGTAATAATTATAATGCAGCAGATGACCAAGGCCATGGAACTTCTTGCGCTGGTATTGCAGCAGCAAAAGGAAATAATTCATCTGGTATTGCTGGAGTATGTTGGGATTGTAATATTATGCCTGTAAAAGTTTTAGATAGTCAAGGTTATGGTGATGATACTGGAATAGCAAATGGAATTCAATGGGCCTCTGATAATGGAGCAGATGTTGTTAGTATGAGTTTAGGTGGTGGAGGTTATGTTAGCTATACTGAAAGTGTAATTAATTATGCTACTGAAAATGGAACAGTTGTTATTTCGGCAAGTGGAAATGATAATTCTGGGACTTTAAGTTACCCCTCAAGATATGATAATTCTATATCCGTAGGCTCTTTATCACCTTGCAATGAAAGGAAAAGTCCTTCTTCTTGTGATGGCGAAAATTATTGGGGCAGTAATTATGGTTCTGATCTTGATTTTGTTGCTCCAGGAGTTAGAATTCATACTACAACAATGAGTGGCGGATATACATCTACATTTAATGGAACATCATCTGCCTGTCCACATGCAGCTGGAATTGCTGGGTTAATTAAAGCTGAATCAAATAATATTTCTGCATATGATGTTAGATTAATTATGCAACAGAGTTCTGATGATATAGGAAGTTTGGGTTATGATAATCAAACTGGCTATGGAAGAGTAAATGCTTATCAATCGTTATTTAATTTATTGTACAATCCAGAAGCTTATGTAGATATTGAATCATTTGAACTTGAGTTAGCTTCAGGAATTAATATGCAGGAAGTATTTGTAATTGCAAACATTGGAGAAACAGACTTGGAGTATAGTATTGATACAGAAGGGTATTCTTGGAAAAGCTCAATAAATGGCAACCTTGATTATGACTGGATTGACATTGCATCTGAATCTACTCTCGTACCATTTACTCATAATGATTATGCATCTAATCAGAGTGTTGATTTAGGTTTTGATTTTCCATTTTATAACTCTTTTTATTCCTCTCTGATTGTTAACCCTAATGGATGGGTTGGATTTGGTGATGATAATACGGCATGGGATAATACGGCAATTCCAGATTCAAATGCACCTAGACCTGCTATTTTTGGATTTTGGGATGACTTAAACCCAGTTAATGATGGTAGTACTGGGCAAGGTTATGTTTATTATAATGTGAATTCAGAAAGAGCTGTAATTTGGTTTGATAATGTTCAGCATTGGCCTACAAACTTTGAAGGTAGCATCTATGATTTTCAGATTGTTTTATATCCATCTGGAGATATTAAGTTGAATTATAGAAATATGCAGGGTCTCACAAATTCTGCTACAATTGGTATACAAAATGCTAGTGGGACTGAAGCGATATTAGTTAATTATAATTCTTCTGTAGCTGAGGATCAACATTCAATATTAATTTATAAAATGCCATCTTGGGTAGAAGTATCTCCATTAGAAGGAGTTGTTGCACCAGGAGATGTTTCTGAAATCTTCTTAGATATTAATACCCAAGATTTATTAGCTGGTAGCTATAGCTATGATCTATCAGTAGAGACGAATGACTATGAAAACTCTAACATAATCATTCCAATATCATTGATTGTATCTGAGGATTTATGCGCAGGCTGGTCTTTAGGAGATTTAAATCAAGATAATCAGTTAAACGTATTAGATGTTACTCTTATGGTTAATTTTGCGTTAGATTTTATTGAACCAGACGATTGTCAATCTTTACTGTCCGATTTAAATAATGATCAGCTTATCAATGTACTTGATATACTTGTTCTAGTTGGCTTGATTTTAGATTAGTTTTATTTTCCTAGTTTTGGTTTATTATCAAGCTTTGGCATAATAACTGGATTCTTCTTTAAATCATTTAGTATTTCTTTTATGCCTCTATCAAGTTGAGTATCAATACCTTTTGCATAGTCTTTGGGTGTGATATCTACCTCAATATCAACATTCGTTCCATAGTTTTCAACTTCCCAGCCTACATCTTTAAACCAGAATGAAAATTCTGGTTGAGTTGTAATTGTTCCATCTACTAATAAATTCCTTGGCCATATCCCAATGACTCCGCCCCAAGTTCTTTTCCCTATTAGTTTTCCTAGTTTCATTAATTTAAATGAATGACTGAAAATATCACCATCAGATCCAGCATATTCATTTGTTATTGCTATAATTGGTCCTGCAACAGAATCTCCAGGATATGATTCAGTTCCCATCCATCTAGTTGTATCATAACCAATTCTTTTTCTAGCAAGTTTCTCCAATAAAAGCTGAGATACATGTCCTCCACCATTAAATCTAACATCAACAATTAGAGCATCATATTGTATTTCAGATAACCAATATCTATGAAATTCAGAGTATCCCCATGGACTCATATCTGGAATATGTACATATCCAACTTTATTTTTTGTTTTCTTATGAACATATTCTCTATTTTTTTCAACCCAATCTCTATATCGCATATGACTTACGCTTGGAATAGTTTTTATAACAATATCTCTTTCATTTTTACCATTAGAGTCTGATATTTTAATTTCGATATCTTTATTAACCTGATTTACGAGTAATTTGTTAGGAGATTCAGTTTTTTTAAGTTTATTTCCTTGTATAGTTTTAATTAGCATGCCTTCTTCAATATTTAGGCCAGGTCTTAATAATGGAGATGTGATATAACCGGACCAGACATCGCCTTTGATAAGATTTATAATTTTATATGCTTTTCCTTTTTCATCATATTCTAAATCTGCTCCCAATAAACCAACTTGATAATGCCTCCTTGGCTTGTAATCTCCTCCAAACTCATAGCAATGAGATGTGCCAAGCTCTCCTTGCATTTCCCATACTAAATCTGAAAATTCTGTTCGGGTATGTATTCGGTTTATAAGTTTAAAATATCTCTCATGTATTTTTTTCCAATTTATTCCAGACATATTCTTTACCCAGAAAAAATCTCGCTGCAAGCGCCATGCTTCTGAATACATTTGCTTCCATTCGCTTATTGGATCTATAGATACTCTTGCTCTATTAAAATTAATTTTTCCAGATGATATATTATATTCAGATTTACTAATTACATCTTTAGAAGGAATTGTATTTCCATCTATTAATCTTATACCATTTTTTGATTTAATTAATATCCGCTCTATACTAGGAATAGTTGTAAATGAGGATACATTACTCATGAACATTTTTTCTTTATTTGTATCAAGATCATAAAATAATATAGTAGAAGTATCAGAAGAGCTAAAGTCATACCATGGGATATCTCCAAAAGAACCTTCATCTGGGTAGACATTATAGAATAATTTATTATTAATAAACCCTATATTCTCAAATAGCCCCTCTTCTGTAGGTATTGCCATTATCCTTTTTTCTATCCCATTAAAATCTATTTTAATTTTAGAATCTTCATCTTTTTTCTTATCATCTTTCTTTTTTGTATCTTTAATAGGCTTTGGTGATGTTTTATATAATGGTGAAGGAGTTTCTTTGTTAAGAGTAATAATATAAGGCTTTTCACCTCTAGGAAAACCTAAGTCAAAATGCATGTTATCGTATACTGGATTGAAAACTCTATTAGATAAAAATGCTAAATATTTTCCTGATGGATCAAATACTGGGTTAAAATCATTAAGGATAGGGTCTGAAACTTTATGAGATTTTTTACTCTCTAAATCGTGAATTTTTATTCCATTAACTCTTGAATTGAGAGAGCATGAATATGCTATATATCGTCCATCTGGAGACCAATTGAAGCTTGATCCAATGACAGAAAACTTGCTTCTATCTATCTTATACATAGTATTTTTCTTTAAATCGATTAGCAATAGCTCATTTCTATGATTTGATATGGCTATTTGGTCTTTTATTGGAGATATTTTCATATCATATGGACGTCCAATATCTAAGTCTAATACTTTAGATTTTTTCTTACCTTTAATAAAGTGAATTTCTAAACGTTCATTACCAGAATCATCACTTACCATAACTATTTTTTTATTATCATTAAGAAATCTAGGCTTTTGATAGCGTACTCCATCAGATTTACCTTGCTCATATACAGGGCCATTCCAATTTCCCATGCAAAATGCTTTTCCTCTTGATGAGAAAGAAACCATACTTCCATCATTATTAATAGATATATCTTCTAGATAGCTTTCAGGGTTTATGAATTTTCTACTTCTTTGAATCATTGACGAGTTAAAATCGATATCGACTTTAGATGTATGATTATTATCTATATCAAAACAATATATATCTGCCCCACAGTGATAAACTATATTATTCCCATCAGTTGTTGCATTTCGCGCATAATAATTTTTATGATATGTATGCTGTTTAAGACTTCTTCCAGATTTTAAGCATGAATAGATATTAGAAATTCCATCATGATCAGCAAGAAAATAAATACGCTGATTAATCCACATGGGACATGCCATATTACCTTTTAATGTTATCAATTTTTTGAAATTCATTTTATTATCATTACTAATCCATAATTCTCCAGCAGTACCACCTTTATATCTTTTCCATCTTGCTGGATCGGCAGTATTTCTGCCAAGTATTACACCTGGATTTCCAAAGCTAATATTACTTGATATACCATAATCTAGAACAGTAGTGGGACCCCCTTTTTTATTTATTTTAGCTAAATTAGAAACTCGTCCAAATGGCTGGGATAAATCTGTTGCAAAAATTATATCATCATTATGCCATGCACATATTTTACTTGCGAATGCCCCATCGTATGTTAACCTAGTTGATGGGCCACCTTTTTCTGACATAATGTATACTTCACTATTCCCATCTTCTGTCCCAATATATGCAATCCATTTCCCATCTGGTGAAAATAAAGGAGAAGATACTTCACTTAGGTTTGTTGTTAGTCTATAAGCTTTTGAATCATCAAGTTTGACAACCCATAGATCATCATCAGCTACAAATACAATTTTTGAGTTATTAATTGTCGGAAATCTATAGTATCCACTCATACGTACTCCATTTATTTTTTTAAGGGTGATAAATTGATGCTAAAATATAGATAATTTGTAATAATTTTATTATATACTTTAATAACAAAAAGGAACGAATTAATGAGAGCATTGTATCTTGAAACATTTCGTATGCTATTAAATACTATAGTATGTATTTTAATTTTTGGTGCAGGTTTAGAACTAAATAGCTATTATCTTCAAATTATTGCAGTAGTTATGTATCTAAGTTATTTAATCGCATCAATAGAAAGAAGAACAACGTGGGGCGCAACTAAGAAAAAAACAGATTATAGAGATAAATTTCCTAAAAAATAATTTTATTTTTTCATAGTTACATATTGTTAAAACCAATTTCTTTCCATTTTAATGATTGTTTTTTAATATGTTGAAAGGATTATAATGAAATGTCTAATCATCTAAATATTGATTACCTAAAACAGCTTAAAGAGAGTATGTTTAATATCTCTAAATCAGCTCATGATTTGGATAATGTCGAAGATTTGTATAAAGTTATACATAGCTCTATTGCTGAATTAATACATACCAATAATCTATTTGTAGCAACTTTAAATAAAGAAACTAATTTGATTTCTTTTCCATATTATGTTGATATAAACGATTCTATACCTGAGAATTCTATAGAGTTAGGTAAAGGTCTTACCTCAATTATAATAAAGTCATCAGAACCATTATTAATAGATAAGGATCAATATAATAATCTTGTCGGTTTAGATAAATTAGGTACAGTGCCAGAATCATGGTTAGGGGTTCCCTTGAAATTGCATAACAATGAAACTATAGGTGTACTAGCTATTCAAAGTTATAGTAAAGATATTACTTTTGATCAAGATGATTTAAAAATTCTAACTTTTGCAGCAGAACAACTTACTCTTGCTATAGAAAAATTTAACGCAATTGAACAGATTGAAAAAAAATCTAAATTTGATGACCTTACAGGATTACCTAATAAAACATCATTCTTTGATAGTGCACTTAGTATGATTCAAGATGCAAAAAAAATAAATGATTCAATTTTATTTGTTCTTTTAGATTTAGATGATTTTATGCTTATCATTGATACGCATGGATATGATATCGGTAATAAAATTATTGAGGTAATAGCTAAAAGATTGTCAGAATCTATCAATAATAATGAAGTTGTTAGTTATTGGGGTGGGGATAAATTTAATCTTATTCTTAAAGCTAAAGCTGATAATAAATATAATAAGGAAAGAGTTCAAGAGATTGCAAAGATTATTAAACAGCCTATCTCTATTAATAATAATGTTTTTTCAATTAATTCAAGTATTGGTGTTAGCATTTTTTCTGGTAATAATAATCTAAATCAACTTGTAAGAAATTCTGAAATTGCAATGAATCATGTTAAAAATAATGGAAAAAATAATATTGAATTTTATAAGCATGAATTTAAGCAAAAACTAATGAATCAATTTGGTATTGAGGTAAGTCTAAGAAAAGCAATCTCAGATAAACAATGGGAAGTACACTATCAGCCTAAATTTGATTCTTCTCATAACCTATTTGGATTTGAGGCATTAATTCGCTGGAATCATCCAGAGAAAGGATTAATTAATCCTTCCACTTTTATTCCAATAGCTGAAAAATCAAACCAAATATGTGAGATTGGAAGTTTTATCATTCAGCATGTTTGTTTAGAAACAAAAAAAATGATTGATTTGGGTTCAGAGAATCTAATAGGTTCAATTAATTTATCTGCAAAAGAATTAAACAAGGAAAGTATTGTTAATGAAATAAAGTATGCTTTAGATGAAACTGGGCTTCCACCAGCCAATTTAGAAATTGAATTAACTGAGAGAATGATGATAGATAACGAAAACTTATCATTAGAAATATTAAACAAAATTAAAGATTTAGGTGTTTATCTATCTATCGATGATTTTGGGACAGGATATTCATCGTTTAATTATTTAAAAAATTTACCTGTCGATACAATTAAGATCGATAAATCATTCATTACAGGTATTGATAGGGATAATGAAAAGCTAAAAATTGCAAAAGGTATAATAAAAATGGGTCACGACCTTAATATGAATGTTTTAGCTGAAGGGGTAGAGACGAAAACAGAATTTGACTTGCTAGGTTCGCATTCTTGCGATAAATTCCAAGGGTTCTTCTTTAGTAAGCCACTTTCTTTAAATAAGTTTAAACAGATTTTATAAGTAAAGGAGTTAAAATGAAAAAAATAATATTTTTATGTATTAGTTCTATGTTGATTGCAGGGACGACATCATTTAAAGTAGATGGAATGATGTGTGGAGTTAGCTGCGTAAATAAGCTTAAGGCCCAAGTAAATCTAATAGAAGGTGTTCAGTCATGTGATGTTAGTTTTGAGAAAAGTATGATGACAGTTAGTTATGATGAATCAAAAACAGATGGAAATAAAATACTGAATTTATTTGCTGGAGATCCAAAATATAAAGTTTCAGCTTATAGTGAAACAGGTGATGGGAAATCTACAAAACCATGTGCTTCATCTTCAAATTGTGAAAAGCCATGCGCTTCTGACAAGAAAGAAAAACGAGGCCTTTTTAAAAGGTTGTTTGGTTGGCTATAATTATAAATTGATGGTTAGTATGTAAATATTTATTTTTCATTTTTTCTATCTTTCTATTTACTAGCTGCCAAGATAGTGTTAATAAAACAACTTGGAATAAAGAAGACTA
>NZUX01000009.1 GCA_002703645.1 Fidelibacterota bacterium
ATGGGGGAATTACATATAATGAGGAAATATCTAGACATATAAGTATCACTAATGAAATCGGCTTTAATGTTAATCTTGAAAAAAGTATTGGTCCTACACTAGTAGCTATTGGATATTTACAACAAAACTATATAGAAAATTTCAATTCACAAGATTACGAAAACTCCACATTTAAAAACTCCGTTACGGCAAACTATATTACTGGGTATATTATTTATCCTTATGAGATTTGGAAGTTTAGATTCTGGGGTGGAATACAGCTTGGAAAAGCGCTTAATGCGAGTATGATTAAAACTGAAAATAGTATTGATACAGAGACTAATTTGGAATCAAGTGACTATAATTTAGATTTTGGATTCTTAATTGGTTCAGACTTTATGATAACAAAAGTTATTGGTAGCAGATTCTCTTACTACTATGGGATATCTAAGGTACTTAAAGAAAATGTAGATCTTAATATAGATAGTGATGATAGTTTTAATATAATGAATGTAGGAGTTAATGCTCAGCTGCTGCTTCGATTTTAATTTCTTAATTATAAATTTGATATAAATAAAAAAGGGAAAGCATGCTTTCCCTTTTTTTATATATTATTAACTAATTAAAATACTACAGTAATACCCATACTACCATACAATTGCAAACTAGATGACTCAACATCAGGAGCATTCAAAATATCTCCTATATCAGTTCCTGTAGGTGGGGCAGATTCAGGAACAGTCGAAGTTTCTGATAAAGAATGTCTATACTCGACCTTAGTATCTAAATAAATACCAGGGGCCATTTCTAGCATATAACCACCACCAAAAGATATATATGAATCATCATCATCAATAGATGATGGATCAACATATGATGTATGCGCATATGAGTTTCCAAAATAATATGCACTGCCTAACATATATCCAAATGGATTTTCAGGTTCTATTGCATGATTAATATCATTAGATCCTGTAAACCAATCATCAGAACAATCAGAACCATTACATTCCCAGGTTTGATTATACAAAACATACTGCACACCAAATAATATAGATAAATTATCAATCACAAAATATGCGCCTGTATTATTAAGTCCAATAGCTGTATCTGTAAATTTTATTTCGTTACCATCATATTCCCATGTAGTAACATCTGATTTAAAAGTTGAAACTTGACCTCCTACCGCTTTCTTACCAGCCTCAAATTGAGAAAAAGATAAACAAGTCATTATTGCAAAAATTATTACTTTATTCATTAAACATGCTCCTTTATAAATAACTATAATACATATATCAAGTTAATGCTTATATAGCATAAATGTTTACAACAAATATAAAAAAAGGGAAAGCAAAACTTTCCCTTTTTTCATTAAAGTAATTACATTATATAACTACTAATTAAAAGAATACAGAGATACCAACTGTTCCATATAGTTTTATGTTAGTTTCTTCAAAACCTGAAACTTCAGTCCCTTCATCCATCATACTTAGATCTGCTGATCCTTCACCTAACATATGACGATAAGATACTTTTGTATCGATAAAGATGCTATCAGTTAGTTTATATAAATAACCAGCACCAAACTCTAGATACTCATTATCATCTACTGTGTTATTAGGCTCTTGAAATCCAAAGTGTCCATAATATGAATCATTCATATAGTATGCAGCCATGAACCCGAATCCCATTGGGTTTTCAAAGTTTGTATCATCAGCACTACTATAAGTTTCTTCAGTTGTTGTGGTTTCACAACCTATACCCGCTATACATGCTTCAGTTGTTGCAGTTGTAGTAGTTTCTAATGTACTCATTGTCATTGACAAGTTTCCACCAATGGCTAGGTTATCTATCACAAAGTATGAACCACTTGGCATAATCATAAAGTCAGTGGAAGTAGACTCCATCTCAATTTCTGAAGTATATGTGATAACATCATAAGCAAAACCTGTAGTATAGGTTTGAGTTGTTATATTTGAAACAAAATTAACTCCACCACCTACGCTTTTAGTACCAGCATCAAAAGCAAATGGAAGGCTAAGAGTTAAAACTAATATTAACATTTTTTTCATTGTCTTACTCCTTATTTAATCGATTAATAACCAAAATTAATGAATAATAAATCATAGCGCAATTAATATTTAGTATAAATAGAGTTTATTTTTCTCTGACGACGGCAATCTTTCCAACTACGGTTTTCTCCTCTAAACTTGAAGATACTACAATATAAACCCCTGAAGGCACATAATTTCCAGATTGATCTTTTCCATCCCATTGATACATCGTAAAACTTTGCTCATTAATTGTTCTAAGAACTTTCCCATCTAATGTTATTATTTTTAATTTGCTTCCCATTGGAACATTACTAATAATAACTTCTTCATCTTTAGGGATAAGAAACGGATTCTTATCAAAATAAATTTTATACCTATCATCACGATCATATGAAATTTGACCAAATGGAGATTCCATAATTGCAATCCCTAAATCTGTAGAAAAATAAATTTCTCCAGATTCTTCATTAAAATCAATATCATAAACTACATCAGATAGGAGTCCGCTATTATCTTCAGTAATACCAGAAAATGATGGCCATGATTCTGTATAGTTACTATCAGAAAGTAAAACTCTTACTCCACTATGCTTTGTTGTGACCCATACGTTTGAATGTTGATCGCATTTAATACGATCACCATCATAAAATGGAATATCAATAAATAAATCTTGGCCTAAAACTGAGTTCAGCTCATTGTTAAAAATGGTATACCCTTGAACTCCATCTGAGCTTAGCACCCATAAAACATCTGAACCTTCGTAGCTACATATATCGATGGACCAAACATTAGAATTAACTCCACCAATAAGAATTTCATCATTTTCAACTTTTTTAAATTGATTATTTGAATTTATATACCTTATTCCCCCATTTGAATAAGCAGAATTCGATGATAAGGATGGNTCATCTCTAAAGCTTANCCANATCTGATTNTTACTATCAAAAGCTATACCTTGAGGCATATAAAGNTCATTNCTTTCATTTGAATCAAATGTATTNCTAACATTAACGCCACTCCACTCATCTAATGCTATNCTATATTTTGATATAACATTACCAAACAATTCATCNTAAGGNTTTACAACCCAAANATTATTATTAGATTCTATNATCTCNCCTATAACTGTATAATTATCAATAATATTCTCACTATAAACTCCCTGCATGCCTCCAAGCGTAGAATTATGGCTATTATANATATTATCAATCTCCTGAGTTAGAAGGTTCAACCTNACNATACCACCTCTATTTAAAGTATTATCATCATCTAANTGAGATAATGTTANNCCACTATTAGAAAATAATATATTTTGGTTATCTAATTCAATAATGCTTGAAGGAGATTTCTNTCCCATTACATAATCNATTAGAATAATAGGANTCTGAGGNTTATCATNAAGNAAAGAGNTATATAAAGATGAAGANCCATAGTTAATAAAATCTCTATTATTATAATGCAATATACTAGAGTAAGATTCATTACTTTCNTCNTTACCNCCTCCAANTGCAATAAGGTCTCCATNNCCCATTAATTGAATAGCATTATATCCATCAATCAATGGNCTTGAATTGGNTAGTATATGTTTAGAAAATAGATCATCTAAGCTCCCTATCTTAAACCCNTGATTTTTAATAGAAGCNATCACATAATCTTCTTNAAACTTTANANTTTNATATTGNGCACTATTTAATGATGAAAAATTAACTTCTTCATAATTTGAATNAAAAACAGCTATTTGCTGATTAGTAANAACAATAAGNTGNTCATTAGATGTAGCAGCACCTATAAAGTTATCTNCATTAAAAGTATTTACATCAAATTCATTTATCAAATTATTATGTTGATCTACNATTGAAAANCCAGANTTAAATTCATTACTAACAAAAAATAGAATCCCTGGGAAATTTACTGTTTCTAAAACATCTAAATCGATTTGAATAGAATCCCACTCCGACTTTAAGTCTGAATTAATATTTTCACTATAAACCTTAGATTCTGTAGAGAAGTANAAATNATCTTCNAAGTAATTCAAATTAAGGAAGATTGCATCTTCTGTTATACTATAATAATCAAGATACTCAGGTAAATCATTCTGGTTATATTCAAAGACAAGCAGACCTAAAGCGCTGCCTTGATAGTAATTACAAAAATAAAAAATCTCATTATTATTATTAANGGTTTTGCACTCATTNACTTGATCAACACCAAGATAATTAAATGATTTTTTCTGATTATAATTCTCATCTAATACATAAATATCACCATCATCTGTAAATAACCATATATTACCGAATGAATCTATTTCGAATTCATTTAATCTGTTAATATTTAAATCTTTTTTTAAATCTATTCTAGATTCTTCAATACCATCTTGATTATATATAACTAGAATACTTTTATAGGCTACAAAAAAATGATTATTATAGATATCTAAATCCACTGCATTGAATTCAGAACGAAGATAATCCCAATCAAGAGAAANAGGCTTTGCTATATTAAATATTAATAAAAGAGGTAATACTTTTAAATAATTATAAACTACTTTTCTGAAGATGATTTTATATCCTTAAATGTTTNAATCATTTTAAATGCAGCATCCATNACCTCATAACCTTTATTATTGCTNGTAGATCTTTCAATNGCCTGCTCNANATTCTCAGTNGTNAGNACTCCAAACATTATGGGNATATCAAACTCTAAGGTTAAATCTTGAATAGCNCTTGTGCACTCCATTGATATAAAATCAAAGTGCTTNGTTTCTCCTTTGATAACAGCNCCAAGNGTTACAATCGCATCAGGATTNAGCTTTAANGCNNCTAGCTTTGCAGTAGCTGGAATTTCAAAAGCACCTGGAACTTTTATAATAGTTAAATCTTTCCCATTATTATCATCAAATGCCTGTTTAGCACCATTTAATAATCCATCTGTAATAGTTTTATTAAACTCACTGATAACAATGATAATATTATGTTTTTTATTGCTCATCAGAATCCATAGATAAAAAGTGACCTAACTTATCTCTCTTTGCACGCAGATATGGCTTATTAACGCAATTTGATTCAATCTCAATAGGTTCTCTTTTTATAATTTCCAAACCATAGCCTTCTTTAAGGCCAACAATTTTTCTAGGGTTATTCGTTAAAAGTCTCATATTTCGAACATTACACTCTCTAAGGATTTGCGCCCCAATCCCATATTCTCTAAGATCTGGAGCAAAACCAAGTTTTTCATTAGCTTCCACAGTATCAAGCCCAGTATCTTGAAGCTGATACGCTAGCAATTTATTTTTCAGTCCTATCCCTCGCCCTTCCTGCCTTAAATAAACAAGAACTCCTTTACCAAAAGATTCAATTCTTTTTAATGATTCTTCAAGTTGATCTCCGCAATCACATCTTAAAGAAGCCAATATATCTCCTGTTAAACATTGCGAATGGACCCTAACTAATGCTTCATCATCTTTTTGAATATCACCCTTAATGATTGCAACATGGTGATCTCCATGTATATTATCTTCAAACAAGCGTAATTGAAAATCTCCAAATTTACTAGGAAATGGAATTTCTAAAATTTGAGATATAAGCTTATCCTTCTTCCTTCTATACTCTATTAGCTCTGCAATTGATATTAATCTCAAATTATGTTCTTCAGAAATTTCTTTTAACCTATCACCTCTTGCCATACTCCCATCTTCATCAACAATCTCTACAAGTAATGAGCAAAGATTAAATCCTGCAAGCTTAGCCAGGTCAAGACTTGCTTCTGTATGACCAGCCCTTCTAAGCACACCACCTTTTTTTGCCACTAAAGGAAACATATGTCCTGGTCTAGCAAGATCACTCGGAGAAGATTCTTTATCATTTAAAATTTGTAGTGCTTCCCATCTATCTTTTGCTGATATCCCTGTCGTCACATTTTTACTAGCATCTACACTTACTGTAAAATTAGTACCTTGAGATTCAGTATTTGATGCAACCATTGGATTAAGTTTCAATCTCCTGCTTGTTTCCTCTGTAATAGCAGTACATATTAATCCCCTAGCATGCTTCATCATGAAATTTATATCTTCAGGTCTAGCGGTATCTGCAGGAATTATAAAATCACCTTCATTCTCTCTATCCTCATCATCAACAACTATGACCATTTTCCCAGCTTTTAAATCCTCTAAAGCCAGATCAATATTTTTTATTCTTTCCATTGAGCTCAATTTGTCATTCCTTTTGAAAAATTCTCTATATACTTTCCATACATATCTGTTTCTATGTTCACAAAATCACCATCTGCATAATCTGATGAAATGGTATGCTCCAATGTATGTGGGATAAGAGCTATTTTAATCACATTATTATCAATATTTGCAATGGTAAGAGAAACCCCATCAATCGCAATAGANCCCTTATATATACAATACTTTTTAAAATTATCATCTATATCAATCATNATTTCGCTCCACTCATCTGTTCTATGTATACTTAGAATCTTACCGATTGTATCAATATGCCCCTGAACTAGATGTCCTCCTACTCTTTGATTATACTGAAGAGATCGCTCAAGATTCACTTTACTATCCTTATTCAGACTGCCCAAATTTGTTTTAATAAGCGTTTCATTTACAATATCAGCTGTAAATTGATTATTATCAATAGTTATAGCTGTTAAGCATACTCCATTAACGCTTATGCTATCACCCACTATAATACCATCCAAAACCTTATTACAAGTAATAGTAATTTTTTTACTCTTATCAGTAGTTACTATATCTTTAACAATACCTATTTCTTCAACTATTCCACTAAACATTCAATCTCTTTTTTTTGAAAAATCCTTAATTGGTCTTCCTCTAAATTAACTTGATCTTTATAATTCCATGTATCATCAATTTCAATAGGGTTTTTCATATTATCAGCACCGTTNATATCTTCTGATGATGTGTACTGATATATCTCATCAATCAAACCTTTATCATAAAATGATTTAATAATCTGAGGNCCACCTTCTAACAGCATAGAAGTTATACCTATATTAGCTAATTCTATAAGAATATTTTCAGGGTCAAGCAGTTTATTTTTTTCCTTAACCGTAATAAATTTACAATGTGAAGTNTCATTGTTTGAGAATTGATTNGATGAGCAGAGTACTATAGTCTCAGATTCATTATCATTAAAAATTTTAAGATTTTGNGGAAGCGTTCTATTGGTATCAGCTATAATTCTAATAGGATTTTTACCATTAGTTAGTCTAACTGTTAAGCTAGGGTNATCAATTTTAGCAGTATTNTTACCAATNAAAATNGCATCAATCTTTGNTCTTANTTNATGNNNATGTNTTTTTGANNTATCATTCGTAATCCAATAGCTACTATTATTATCTAACCCCATATANCCATTTGAAGANTGAGCTATTTTAGCAATAACCCANGGNNAACCNGTCTGGANCCACTTATANAANCCCTTATTTAACTCATTTGCTTCTTNATNTAAAATNCCCAAATGAGTTTTAATATTTCTTCTATCTAATTCTTTTATCCCATTTCCTGATACCTCAGGNTTAGGATCAATATTGGCTATAAAAACCTCTNNAGCNCCATTTTCTATTAGAAATTTNGTACATGGAGGTGTCTTTGAATCAATATTNCATGGCTCTAANTTNACATAAACAGTNCAATCAGTAGGATCTTTNATAGCATTCCTNAATGCCATTACCTCNGCATGAGGACCNCCAAACTCNCNATGATANCCTTCTCCTATAATTTCTCCATCTTTCACNAGAACNCATCCAACCATAGGNTTNGGGGAGACTTTTCCTCTNCCTTTTTTTGCTAGTTCAATAGCCCTAGCCATATAATGTTCATGAATCAGCATTNTGNNCNTCTTTTTCATGAATATAAGTTCTAGCAAGTTCATATCCAACAATACCAGTTGCTACAGATACATTTAAACTTTGCTTAATNCCTCTCATNGGNAATTCAATATGGGTATCAGCAATAGCTGCCAACTCNTCNCTNACACCATTNACCTCATTGCCNACTATAAAGCAAAGNGGAAAATNNCAATGAGAGTTATATATTGATTTGGATGAGTATGTTTGCTCTACTANGACTAGCTTAATTCCCTTTGANTTAATTTTTTTTGCAATANCGATTGTATCCTCNTGATATTCCCATGGNACAGAATCTTCTGCCCCTAGNGCTGTTTTATGCAAATCTTCTCTAGGTGGGTGCGCTGTATAGCCTGTTAAATAAATTTTCTCTGCTCCAAATCCATCAGCAGANCGAAATATTGATCCAACGTTATGAACAGATCTAACATTTTCAACTAAAACAGATATAGGTAATCTAGGTATGAATGACACCTCATCAATGGTAGGGCGCGCTGCTTTTAATTCATCATTTGTTTTTTTTAAGCCCATTACTTTTTAGGAGCTTCNAACATCCCATTGTCTTTAAAATCTCTNATTTCAAATTTNTTAATAGTAAGATTTGCNGTTGTNTTATCTTTCAGATGGGTTGTTTTGGCGTTTTTATAAAACTTTATTTCATCTTGAGTCGTAATATTTNAATACTCTGTTTTCTTATAGAGTTTAGATTTCTTATTATAGTTTTCTTTCTTNTGTATTATAAAATCAANAGTNTCTATCCATAGCTTTATTTTNTCATCACCATTTTTTATNTCAAGAACTTTACACNATATATCATTGATAGATTNATCTTCTAATATTTTAATTTTTTCATTTAGNAAGCTAAGGGGTATAGTGATATCTGATATATCAATTNTCTTTGAAAGTTTTTTATCNTTAACCTCTTTTACTTTTCCCGACTTAGGATACTTAATCCATGTCCTTATGGATGCATCATTGTATTCATGTACAAGAAGCTCTCTTCCCTTATCTCCATTGCTACCTTCCTCAAGGTGAATCATCTTATATTTATTCTTATCCATACTCCAATGAACAGAAATCTTCAGTTCTCTAGTTTTATCTTCTCCCTTTTTAGATGTTACAACATCTACAGATATCGAGTGATCAACACCATCTAGTCTTCTAATTGAATTCTCAAGAANCTCAAGGCCTGAGATTTCAGAAGAAAAACATATGCTTAATTGCAATATTAGAAAAATTGAAATAGATTTTACGTAGTTTCGCATCATTAAATTTACACTTATATGATAATAATTGAATATATTAATTGTTTGTTCCAAAAAAATATTTTTAAATCATGAATATNTCTAAAAATATNCTCGTTATTGCAAATGGNAAATTNCCAGAAAAAGATTTAATNGATAGTATTACGCTAGATAATTACTCTGTAGTCTGCTGTGATGGAGCNGCTCAGAAAGCNTATNATAACAACATAGAGCCAGATATAGTNATTGGCGA
The DNA here is from genome assembly GCA_002703645.1 of Fidelibacterota bacterium. Lineage (GTDB taxonomy): Bacteria > Fidelibacterota > Marinisomatia > SCGC-AAA003-L08 > D37C17 > TMED161. The sequence goes on from NZUX01000009.1 coordinate 9,408, forward strand.
TATGGACTCAATAAGTCCAGAGCTTTATTCTAAGCTATCTGATAGAATAATTCATTTAGAAGATCAAGATACAAATGACTTATNTAAAGCNTTGGATTGGTTAAATAAAAAAGANANTGAATCTGTTATAATTGTTGGGGCAAATGGATTAAGAGAGGATCATTCNTTNGGNAATATTTTTGTGATTCTTGAAAATAAATATAAATATAAAATTTCAATGATAACTGAATCTGGAAGATTTGATCTAATAAACACAAGCCATCAATCATTTGAAAGTTTTGAAGGTCAACCTGTTTCTATATTCTGTACAGATAAAAATATAAAATTGAATTCTATAGGACTAAAATACCCTTTAAATGATTTTAGCTTTTCAAAATTATATGATGCATCTTTAAATNTTTCTAATGGAGATTCTTTTGAGATTAGAACCAATAAATCAAATATTAATGTTTTAGTATATAGGGCGAATGAAAAAATTAAATAAAGATAAATTNAAAAATTGGAAAGACTACTACTTTGAATATCAAAGGACATTGGCATCAAGCTACTATATTCCATTCTTAATTAATAATGATGTTGAGATTAAAGATAAAAATATACTTGAGATTGGATGTGGCAATGGCGGGTTCATAAGCGCCTTTGGGGACTTTTCAGATCACTGCGTGGGTTTTGACCTTAAAAATTTAGATTGGAAAGAAAACAATGTAAAGTATCGTCAGCTAGATGTATTTGATGATAAGCTAGTAGATCAAATCGATTCTAAATTTAATATCATTATACTTAGAGATGTGATAGAGCATCTGGATAACAAGCAAACAGATAAGCTTTTTAAACAGATTGAGCTACTATCAAAGTCAAATGCTTTGGTGCTTATAACATTTCCACCATTCTACTCCCCATTTGGACTTCATCAGCAGGTACTTCTAAAATCTATGCTACGATTTATACCTTATCTAAGTTTAATTCCCAAAGATTTAATAAAGGTTTTAACTGAAGATGATAGCAATAAAGATGGCGTAGAAGAACTACTATCACTTTATGACTCAAAGAAAACGATAAGCATGTTTTATAAATTAATCAATAATCATGGATATAGAATTATTGATGAAAAATTCTTTCATATTCGCCCATCTCATCAAATTCGCTATGGATTAAAAACAATTGAATCCAAATTAATTTGGCATATCCCTATTATTAGAGAACTATTAATTACTGGAACCGTATTTCTAATAAACAAAAAGGGTCTTAATTAAAAATCAACTAGAAAAGAAAGGTGAAAATTTTATTATGTCGTAGGCGTGTCGTGTAAATCACAATTTCAGCTAATTTTTGTTAATATATTTTATTAGCTGCTTTCCAATCTCAGTATTATCAATAAATGCATCAAATACAGATGCTCCAGGACCTGTTGCAAAAATTGGCACAAAATTTGCTGAGTGGTATTCAGAGGTAAACCTAATCTCTAAATCTCCTCCATCTGAGTCATGAACCGCAACACCTCCACACTCATGATCTGCTGTAAGCACCACAAGAACGTTAGGGTTGACTTCTTGATAATCTAGAACATAGTTCACTAATTCATTTAATGATTCCATCTCGCCTTTAATATACGTACCATTATTCGCATGGCCACCCCAATCAACCTGAGACTCTTCAATCATAACAAAAAAACCATTCTCATTCTTATCAAGTTTAGATAGTGCAACTTTTGCCATTTGAGTGGTACTTACCTCTCTATCACCTTTATAAACTTTAGAAAGTCCTTTCTCAGCGAACAATCCCAATAAACGCTTATCTTCTTCAATGGGAGTATTGATATCTTCAATATACTGAGCTCCTTGACTTTTATAAAATGTAATCAAGCTATCTGGCCAGAATTTTTTTCCTCCACCTAGTATCACATCTACATCTGCAGTCGCATACTGCTGAGCGATCTCATGTTCTTTCTTCCTGTAATCTACATGTGCTGCAAAAGATGCAGGGGTTGCGTGTGTCACTGATGATGTTGCAACCAAACCAGTAGACATTCCATTTTCTTGTGCCCACTCAAGCATAGTTTTCACAGGGTTCTTATCATTATCTACAGCGATTGCTCCATTATAGGTTTTTTCTCCAGCTGAAAGCGCAGTTCCGCTTGCAGCAGAATCTGTAACCCGTTTGCATGTAGTTGTACACTCTCCATCATTAGGGTGTGTAGCAACCAATCCAATATGGTCAAATCTTGCAGGTGCAAACTCTCCATTTGCATAGTAGGATAACGTATACTGACCGATTCCTGTGCCATCAGCAATTATAAATATAATAGATTCTGGATAGGCATCTACATCTTTCTTGATGGTATAATTGGTATGTGGTTTAGATTCAAGGATGTCATCTTCTTTTGTTGGGAGTTTTTGATCAATGGCAACACTTGTTAGGGTTGCAGTAGAACAGCTAAAAAACATTATTGAAAACACTATTAACGCATATCTTTTCATTATTAATCCTTATAATTTAAAATTTAAAAAACAGCTATTGTTTTTACATTAACAAACTCTTTTATTCCAAATTCAGATAGCTCTCTACCATATCCTGAGTTTTTAACTCCACCAAATGGAAGCCTTGGGTCAGATTTGGTAAAATCATTTATAAATACAGCGCCTGTCTCAATTCTGCGAGCTACCGATAGCGCTTTATCTTTATTTTTAGACCAAACACTTCCACCAAGTCCAAAATCTGTATCATTGGCAAGCTCTACCATTTTATCAATATCATTAAATTTAAAAACCGAAAACACAGGACCAAATGTTTCTTGATTGTAAACTGGCATACTCTGACTAATATTTGTTAGAATTGTTGGAGCGTAGTAGTATCCACTCTCACCTACTCTCTTGCCTCCAGATACAAGCTCAGCTCCAAGCTTAATTGATTCTTTTACCTGATTTTCAATTTTATTTAATATATCCTCTCTAGCAAGTGGGCCAACCTGCGTTTCACTTAGCATGGGGTCACCTACTATGAGTGATTCAATTGTTTTTTGAAGACCAGCGATGAATTCATCGTACACATCTTCATGAACAATAAATCTCTTAGCTGCAATGCAGCTTTGACCATTATTTAGCATTCTTCCTTTTACCGCTGAATCAATACATTTTGGAAGATCTGCATCGCTTAACACAATAAATGCATCTGAACCCCCAAGCTCCAATACTGTTTTCTTTAAGTTTTTCCCGGAACACTCAGCGACCTTACTACCTGCAAGCTCACTACCTGTAAGAGATACGGCTTTTACATGTTTATTTGAAATAATATTGGGAATTACATCTACATCAATCATTAATATTCTAAATAGATCTTTAGGAATACCACAATCATGAAAAACCTTTTCGATGGCAACCGCTGAAGCTTGGACGTTTGGCGCATGTTTTACAAGTACAGAATTTCCTGCGATAATAGCAGGAACCGCAAATCTAAATACCTGCCAAAACGGAAAATTCCATGGCATCACCCCAAGAATTACTCCTAAAGGTTCAAACGATACAAAACTCTTATCTGCATCAGAGCTAATGCTCTGCTCAGCTAAAAATCTACTACCATTCTCAACATAGTAATCACAGAGCCATGCACATTTTTCAACCTCAGCGATAGATTCTGAAATAGGCTTACCCATCTCATTTGTAATAATTTCTGCAAATACTTCTTTATTATTTCGAACAAAATCTGATATTTTTGAAATTATTTTGGTTCTTTTTGAAATATCTACAGTAGCCCACTTTCTTTGGGAATCTGAAGATTCTTCAATTATCTCCTCGGTAGAAGATAAATTAATTTCTTTAAACTCTGCAAATAGCTCTTCTGTAGCTGGATTAATTGATTTTAATGTTGTCATTTTAATTTTATTCTATTTTTTTGGATTAATGTATAGCTAAATTTACACTTGATTTTCATCATACAATATAAAAAATAATTAATATGGAGACCAAGTGATGAGCAATAGTTTTAAAGTACCTGTTCCAGTCAATGAGCCAATAAAAGATTATGCTCCAAACTCAGAAGAAAAAAGAAGTTTGGTAGCAAAAATTAATGAGCTCTCTTCAACTACCGTTGAAATTCCTATCATTATTGATGGTAAAGAAATTAAAACCGGAAACATTGGAAACTGTGTAAAGCCCTATGACCATGCTCATATACTAGGCACATACCATAAAGCTGGTGAAGATGAGGTGAAGATGGCTATTGAATCATCTCTTGATGCATGGAACGACTGGAGTCAAACATCTTTTGAGTATAGAGCTAAAATTTTCCTTAAAATGGCAGAGCTTCTCGCTGGTCCACATAGAGATGTAATTAACGCCTCTACCATGCTTAATATGAGTAAAAACGCATACCAGGCAGAAATTGATGCAGCTTGTGAGCTAATTGATTTTTGGAATTTTAATTGCTACTATGCACAAGAAATATATCAACAACAACCGATGTACTCACCTGAAGGCACAAAAAATCAAACTGAGCATAGACCTCTTGAAGGGTTTGTCTTTGCAGTAACTCCATTTAATTTTACAAGTATAGCTGCGAATCTGCCATGCGCACCAGCTCTTATGGGAAACACCGCTATATGGAAACCTGCATCAAGCACGGTATATCCAGCATACTTTCTAATGAAGTTATTTAAAGAGGCTGGACTTCCAGATGGCGTTATTAATCTTCTTCCTGGAAGCGGAGCAGTTGTTGGAAATCAAGTTTTATCTCATCCAAAGCTCGCAGGAATACATTTTACCGGATCAACTGGAGTATTCCAAGGAATGTGGAAGCACATTGGAGAGAACATCAAAACATATGAATCTTATCCTAGGATAGTAGGTGAAACCGGAGGAAAAGATTTCTGTATTGCCCATGAATCATCAAACAAGCAGGCGCTTGCAACCGCAATGACAAGAGGAGCCTTTGAGTTCCAAGGTCAGAAATGTTCAGCGATGTCAAGAGCATATATTCCATCAACTATATGGGATGATGTTAAAAGTATGTATCTTAATCAGGTTAATGAACTCAAAATGGGCTCTCCTGAAAAGTTCTCAAATTTTATNAATTCAGTAATAGATAAGAATGCATTTGATTCTATATCATCCTATATCGACTATGCAAAGAATNCNNATGATGCAGAGATTATCAGTGGNGGTGGATATGATGATTCTAAAGGCTATTTTATTGAGCCCACAACAATCTTAACAACCAACCCTCATTTCAAAACAATGGAAGAGGANATATTTGGGCCTGTTCTAACTATATACGTATATAATCCAGCTGATTGGGAAGAAACTCTTAAGCTAGTAGATACCACATCGCCCTACGCTCTAACTGGAGCTATATTCTGTGAGGATAAGGAAATACTAGAAGCTGCAAATAAGACATTAAGGTTCTCTGCTGGAAACTACTACATTAATGATAAGCCTACAGGTGCGGTAGTAGGCCAACAGCCATTTGGTGGAGCAAGAGCTTCTGGAACAAATGACAAGGCTGGTTCAATGTTCAATCTAGTCAGATGGGTATCTCAAAGAACAATAAAAGAAAATTTTGAGCCACCAACTGATTATAAATATCCATTCATGGGAGAAGATGAGTAGCATAGATATAAATATTAGATCTGAGGTAGGTACTCTACAGAAAGTTCTGGTTCATACTCCAGGGCTAGAGATGAATCTCCTGAATTCTCATAACACTAAAGAGTTTAATTATAATTTTGATAATAAAACCTTTAGCAATAATGAAGATTTTTTGCTTTGGGATGATACTATTTATCTAAAAGGAGCAATCAGAGAGCATAAAGAAATGTGCGAGGTTATTAATATTCTATCAGGTAATGATGCATGTCTACAATTTAAGGACTTATATGAACAGCATTTAGATCCATGGNTAAAGAATCAGATAATATCAAATTTATTATTCACTAGGGATCTGGCTTTTTCATTTGGAGGAAGTACAGTTGTTTCATGGAACTCAAAATCTGCTAGAAACCAAGAGAATCTACTAACAAAAGATTTATTTGAAAATCATCCATCTTTAAATCAAAATAAAGTNATCTACTTTCATGATGAATTTCCTCACTTAGCAATTGANGGTGGNGATGTNATGNTATTNAATTCAGATACTATTCTTNTNGGTNTAAGCGAAAGAACAAAAAAAGAATCTNTAGAGGCGCTTCTACCTTACTTCTTAGATGAGGGATTTTCNAATGTGATAGGTGTTTGNCTTGAGAAAAAAAGAGCATTCATGCATCTTGATACNGTATTTACTCAAATTGATAGCAATGAATATCTAATATATGATACCAATGANAGTATTGATTACTATAGATTCAGTAAATCNAATCCTNGTGGAGAAAAACTAAGCTCTAATAGCTTAGGGACGCTNGNTAGTGAGCTTGATAATAAGGCAAAGCTATTTAAATGCGAGCANAAAGAACANTGGACTTGTGGATCTAANGCTCTTGCGGTTAGCCNTGGNAAAATTTTACTATATGAACGAAANGAGATTACAATAGAAAGNCTTGTTAAAGATGGTANCTACAGAGCCTATACATCAGAAGAAATAATTAATGGCCAATTTAATGCAAACGAGAAGATTGTAGTTAAAATTAATGGCTCAGANCTATCAAGAGGACGTGGNGGTGCGCGATGCATGACGATGCCACTGGTTAGAGGNTAAANTATGGGACANCAGAATCCAACAGTAATGATATCTTTAGGTGGTAACGCCATTAGCCCAAAGAATGAGTCNGGGACAATTCANCAACAATTTGCGCACACCAAAGAAAGCTTAGCTGCGGTAATGGGCTTTGTTAAGAGACGATATAATATCTGTATTGCNCATGGTAATGGCCCTCAGGTNGGTGCTGAATTACAACGAAATGANNTAACTCAAGATATTATACCTCCNCTACCCCTTGGCGTTCTTGTTGCAAATACTCAAGGTGCTATTGGATATATGATACAGCAATCTTTACAAAANGCTCTATACAAAGAAGATGCAAANAGAGAGGTTGTAAGTGTNATATCTCAGGTAAAAGTTGATAANGATGATCCAGAGCTTNTGGACCCTAAAAAATATATTGGNAANTCATACGATAANGAAACCGCTNAAGGGCTATCAAAAGAGCATNNCTGGACTATTAAAGAGCAAGAACCTGGANTNTGGAGAAGAGTNGTTCCATCTCCAAANCCTCTTTATATATTTAANGGNAAATCNATTAAGCATCTTGTAAACTACGGAACTATTGTTATTGCTGGTGGAGGTGGTGGTATACCAGCATATAATGATGAAAATGGAATTTTNCATGGAATTGATGGTGTAATTGATAAAGATTACTCAGCTGCACTTTTGGGCAGGATTATAAGAGCAGATGAGCTATTTATGATTACAGATGTTGATAATGTTTTTTTAAATTACAAGCAAAGCAATGAAAAAAAATTAGATAAGTGCACAGTAAGTGAGGCTCAAGAGTATTTAAAGCAAGGNCATTTTGGCGAAGGTTCTATGGANCCAAAAATAAAATCAGCTATTTATTTTCTTGANCATTACGGAANTAAGGTTGTCCTTACTTCACTTAATAANCTAGAAGATGCNCTTAAGGGAAATTCAGGAACTACAATTACAAAGGGTTAATTAATGAAAATACATGAATATCAAGGTAAGCAAATACTNAAATCATATAATATTCCTATCCAAGATGGGGTTATTGTTGAGAATAAAGATAATATAGAAAGTGCAATTGATCAGGTATCACAGGAATATGGATGTAATCAATTTATAGTTAAGGCNCAAATTCACGCAGGTGGAAGAGGAAAAGGTGGTGGTGTNAAATTCTGTCCAAATAAAGATGCAGCTATTGAAGCTGCAAACAATATTCTTGGAATGAACTTAATCACACCTCAAACAGGAGAATCTGGACAAAAAGTTAGAAANATTTATATCACAAAGGCATTTGATATTGCTCATGAATACTATGTAGCTATCACCCTTGACCGATCAAAAAATCAAGATGTTATTATGGCTTCTACAGAGGGAGGAATGGATATAGAGAAAGTTGCAGAAGAAACTCCAGATAAAATTATTAAAGTTTGGGTTGACCCTATAAAAGGATTAGAAGAAGATCAGGTTACTAAACTTTCAAGTGGACTTGGCTTTGAAGAGGATTTATTTGATCAAGCATCTGATGTATTCAGAAAACTATATAGCTGCTATATTGAAAAGGATACTACGCTACTTGAGATTAATCCACTAGTTAAAACAGAAGATAATAANATTGTTGCNCTTGATTCAAAATTTAATTTTGATGGCAATGCNATGTTTAGNCANTCAAATATAAATGAAATGGAAGATCCNTTTGAAATAGATGAAACAGAGCTTGAAGCTGGNAAATTNAACCTTAACTATATAAAACTTGATGGTAATGTTGGGTGNATGGTTAATGGGGCTGGNCTTGCAATGGCAACAATGGATATAATAAAACTATCTGGTGGTGATCCTGCTAANTTCTTNGATGTTGGTGGTGCAGCAAGTGTAGATACAGTAAAAAATGGATTTAAAATAATANTAAAAGATCCNAATGTTAAAGCTATCTTAATAAATATATTTGGTGGAATTGTAAGATGTGACCGAGTTGCNAAAGGTGTAGTTCAAGCAGTANAAGAACTTAACTTAGANGTGCCTGTTGTAGTAAGATTAGAGGGAACTAATGCAATTGAAGCAAAAGATATATTAAATAATTCAGAAGTTGAAATTATTCCAGCGACAACNATGCAGGATGCTGCAGATAAAGTTGTAAATGCTGCATTAAATTAGGAGAANAAGATGTCGATATTAATAAATAATGATACCAAAGTAGTTGTTCAAGGGATTACAGGTTCAGAAGGGACCTTTCATTCAGGNCAAATGATTGATTATGGAACGAATATTGTCGCAGGAGTCACTCCAGGAAANGGTGGNACAGNAGTCCTTGANAACATTCCTGTATATAATACGGTAAAGGAAGCNAGAGATAATCATGGTGCAAATGCATCAATCATATTTGTNCCCCCACGATTTGCAGCNGCNGCTGCAATAGAAGCTATAGAGGCTGGAATAGAATTNATTGTGTGTATATCAGAGGGTATTCCAATTAGGGATATGGTAAAAGTAAAACANATGCTTAATAATAGTAACTCTAGATTAATTGGACCAAACTGCCCAGGGATTATTACTNTTGATGAATGCAAATTAGGNATAATGCCTGGTTTTATTTGCAAAAAGGGTAATATTGGAGTAATATCTAAATCAGGGACATTAACCTATGAAGCTATTGATCAATTAGTGAAAAATGGAATGGGCCAAACTACAGCAATTGGTATAGGTGGTGATCCTATTATNGGTACAGATATGATTGCAGCTCTTGAGCTATTTGAAAAGGATCCAGATACAGANGGTATTGTTATGATNGGAGAAATTGGTGGTCAAATGGAAAATGAGGCCGCTAAATGGGCAAAGGACAATGTAACAAAGCCTATCGTAGGATTCATTGCAGGCCAAACAGCTCCCCCTGGAAGAAGAATGGGACATGCTGGAGCAATAATCTCAGGGGGCGATGAAACTGCAGAAGCTAAAAATAAAATTTTAGCTGANTGCGGAATCAATGTAGCAAAATCAGTTGCTGAGATTGGGAATAAAATGAAAGAATCATTAACTTTAAATGTTTAGGAGNAGAAAATAAATGGAAACAACTTTAGCGATCATCAAACCGGATGCCTACAAAAAAGGCTATGCTGGTAAAATAATTGATAGAATAATACAAGAAGGTTTTGATATAAAAAATATGAAACAAGTTTTACTNTCTAAAGAAAAAGCAGAAGGTTTCTATGATATACATAGAGAGCGTCCTTTTTTTGGAGAGCTAGTAGAATTTATGTGCTCAGGTAATTGCGTAGTNCTTTCTCTNGAACGCGANAATGCTGTAAGCAAATGGAGAGAAGTAATTGGAGCAACTAATCCTGAGGAGGCTCAAGAAGGTACAATCCGAGCACTATACGGAGAGAATACTGGAAACAATGCTGTGCATGGATCAGATTCATCAGAAAATGGGATAATAGAATCTAATTATTTTTTCTAAAAAAAGGACTAAATATGAAAAATAAACTCTTATTTCTTTTATTATCAGTTGTGCTAATTACTCTAAATGCTTGTTCAGANAATATCNAATACACAAAAGTAAAAATTGGTGATGTCATTAAANTAACAAGCGATTATTCATCATACAATAAAGCTGATATTGTGTTTGCNTGGAGCCCTCCTATATCAAATAATGGTTCTATCCCAAAATTTGAAATTGATAATAACTCATTATTTTTCTCACCTAATATGCCTGAAAAATATTCTATGAAATTAACTGTAGAATCTATGGGGGGAGAGCCAATTCTTGAAGAAAATTTCTACTATGAAGGTGTTGAATCTATAATNGAAGCTGAGAAGAAATATAAGAGTGTAAAATTCCCATCTGATCCAATAGCTAGTGTAGGTGTAGCTNAAAAAAATGAATATACTGAACCTACTTCTTACTATACCNTTCAAATTTATGCTAGGATAACAGAACAAGAAGCAAATGATGACCTAGTAGGATTGAACGCATTAGGTTTTGAGGATACATTTATTGAAGTATTTATAAAAGATGAGACAAAATACTGGCGTGTAAGAAGTGGAAAATTAAACTCTGCTAAAAAAGCAGAAAAAAGAAAAAAAGAGTTATCTGATGTCCTAAAAATTGATTTAAAAGATTTATGGGCTGTAGAAGTAAAATAAAAAAAAAATAATTTAATGTTTCTTGCTTATATTAATTATTGTTAACTTATTCGCCGAATTATTATAATGGGTTTTTAAATGTCAAGAATATGTAAAATAACTGGGAAAAGGCCAAAGACTGGGAACAATGTCTCAAAGGCTAACAATAAAACAAAAAGAAAGCAGTATCCTAATATCCAGAAAAAAAGATTTTTTGTTCCAGAGCTAAATAAAACAGTAACACTGAAATTATCAGCAAATGGAATTAAGACAATTGATAAATACGGTTTGTTATCATATCTAAATAAAAAGGGGATGTCACTAGCTGACGTAATGTAAATATGGCAGTACCTAAAAGAAAAATTTCGAAGACAAGAGGAAGAAAAAGAAGAACTCACTGGAAAGCGAAAGAGAACTTAGCATTAGAGAAATGTTCTCAAACTGGAGTAGTACACCCAAGNCATAAAGCATATTATGTTGATGGAGTTCTGTATTATAAAGGTAATATCCTTCAAAATAATAAATAAATCTCTTATAAAATGAGAATTGCCTTAGATATTATGGGTGGTGATAACGCTCCTCATTCAAATGTTTTGGGTGCAAAACTATTTATTGATTCAACATCTGATTTGGATACAAAAGTAATTCTAGTAGGCCCAGAGCAAGTAATTCAACAAGAAATTCAAAATAATTTCCCTGATTTAAATACAGATAGATTTGAAATACATGATGCAAATGAAGTCGTTTCTATGGATGAAGAAAAGCCGGCCTACGCTTTTAAAAACAAACCGAATAGTTCACTAGTAAAAGCTGTACAATTAGTAAAGGATGGTAATGCTGATGCTGTAATAAGTGCAGGAAATACGGCTGCACTTCTTTCTAGCTCTCTTTTCCTATTAGGAAAAATTAATGGAATTAAAAGACCTGCATTGGCTACATATATACCTAGTGATAATAATGGATTTATACTATGTGATGTAGGTGCAAATACCGATGTAAAGCCAATCCATCTAGTACAATTTGCTATTATGGCAAGTGATTATGTTAAGTATATTCAAGAAATTAAATCTCCTAAAATTGGATTACTAAATATTGGAACTGAAAAAAATAAAGGAAATAAACTAACGTCAGAAGCATATCCACTATTTGAACAGAATCTTAGCAATTTTATAGGTAATATAGAATCTCGAGATTTGCTTAAAGGTGAAATAGATGTAGTAATATGTGATGGATTTACAGGTAATACAATATTGAAATTAATAGAAGGAATGATTAATCATTTTTACTATTCATTACAATCTGGAAATAAGACTAGTGAATCAGAAAAATCAATTAAAAGTTTACTTGAAAAATATGATTATGAAAAGCATGGTGCAAGTCCATTTNTAGGAGTTAAGGGTATCGTATTAAAATGTCATGGATCATGCAGTGAAAAATCAATTAAAAATGCTTTAAGTTCATCAGAAGCTTTTTATAANAANAAAATAATAGAACAAATTGAAAATGATCTTAATAAAAAAGCCACTCTTTTTGAAAATTTAGAACTAGTAAGCAATCAATGAAAAAAAAACATTTTATTTTCCCTGGGCAAGGNTCCCAATCTGTAGGGATGTTACCNTCTATCATCGATACTGAAATTGCAAAAGAGTATTTCTCTAAAACAAACTCTGCAATTGGCTANNACCTCNTAGATATATGCAATAATGGCCCAGAAGAAATATTAACTCAAACTAAAAATACTCAACCTGCAATTTTTACGCTAAGTATTATTATTGACTCAATGCTTAAGGATAATAATATTGAACCAATATCNGTAGCAGGTCATAGCCTTGGTGAATATAGTGCTCTTGTATCAAATGAAGTATTATCTTTTGAGGANGCACTTGATCTTATCATTATAAGATCNANTGAAATGGAAAAAGCAAATACAATAACTAAAGGATCTATGGCCGCAGTATTAAATGCAGATGATGAAGAATTAGAAAAAATAATTAATGGAGTTGATGGTGTTCTTGTTGTGGCAAATTATAATACGNCTAGTCAGGTTGTAATATCTGGAGAAAAGAAATCTATATTAGATGCAGTTGNATTTTCAAAAGAATTATCACCTAAAATCAAATGCATTGAATTAAATGTTTCTGGAGCATTNCACTCTCCTCTAATGAAATTTGCAAGAGAAGTTTTGTCTAATGCTATTAATGTATTAAATTTCAATGATGCGAGCGTNCCAATATATCANAATATTAATGCAAAACCAACCAAGGATGCCGATACAATTAAAAAAAACCTTATATCACAACTTGAAAGTCCNGTCCAATGGTTTCAAACAATTAATCATATGATAGNAAATTCANAACAAAANTTATTTATTGAGTGTGGNCCAGGGAATGTATTAAAAGGCTTAAATAGAAGAATTTCTAGAGATATATCTACNATCTCAGTAAATAATNTTAATGATATTGAATCTGTAAGGATACTATAAATTGANTAAAAAAACAGCTATAATAACAGGCTCATATGGGGATATTGGNCATGCAATTGCAAAACAATTTGTAGCTANTGGNATTAATNTTGCTCTTATTGGAAGAGATATTAAAAAATTAAAGCATCAAAAAGATAAACTCTTAAAGATAAATAATTCAGATATAGAAATTTTAGAAGTTGATATNACTAATAGTGATAATTTAATAGATTCTATACAAAGTATAATTAAATTGTGGGGAAGNATTGATNTACTNNTTAATAATGCTGGNNTAACTAAAGATAATATTATATTANGAATGACAAGTCAAGATTGGGACGATGTTATTAATACAAATCTAAAAGCAGCATTTNTTGCATCAAAAANAGTATCNAANCAAATGATNAGNCAAAAANCAGGTNGCATANTTAANATATCATCTGTTGTAGGNCAAATTGGNAATAAAGGACAGTCTAACTATGTAGCATCAAAAGCTGGNATGGATGGNTTGACNAAAACTCTNTCNAAAGAACTTGGAGCTAGAGGTATTAACGTTAATTCNATTGCTCCTGGATATATTGAAACTAATATGACTAAAAATCTTAATGAAAATATTAAAAATGAATTATTAAATAAAATTCCACTAAATAGATTTGGAAAACCGAATGAAGTTGCATCGCTTATTAATTTTTTAATATCAGATGAGGCCTCATACATAACTGGTCAAATAATAAATTTAGATGGTGGAATGGTAACACAATAAGGAGAAAATATGTCAGATAACTTAACTAGAGTAAAAGAAATTATTATAGATAAACTAGGTGTAGAAGAAAGTAAAATAACTAATGATGCTAGATTTATCGAAGATCTTGGTGCAGATTCTTTGGATACGGTAGAGTTGATAATGCAATTTGAGGAAGAATTTGATATAGAAATTTCAGATGATGAAGCTGAAGGCTTAACAACTATTGGAAAATCTGTAGATTATATTAACAATAAATTAGCATAGATATGAATCGAAGAGTAGTAGTTACAGGGATGGGAGTCGTTTCATCTCTAGGATGTGATATTGACTCATTTTTTAATAATATTAAAAATGGGAAATCTGGCATATCTCCTATTACCTCTTTTGATACATCAAATCATTCTGTTAAAATAGCTGGAGAAGTAAAAATTAATCTTGATGATTATTTTACAAAAAAAGAACTAAATAGGATGGATCGTTTTACTGCGTTTGCACTTATAGCTGCAAAGGAAGCTATATCAAAAAGCGATTTAATAAATAAAAATGATTTAAATGAGAATGTAGGTGTAATTATTGGGTCAGGTATTGGCGGAATTAATACCATGGAACAACAACATTTACGATTACAAAAAAGTCCAAAAAGAGTTAGTCCATTCTTTGTACCTTCAATGATTTTAGATATAGTATCTGGCCATATATCAATAGAATATGGTTTTAAGGGTCCTAACTTTGCCGTTGTATCTGCATGTGCTTCTTCAAACCATGCTATTGGAGAGTCATTTAATAGAATCAAATATGGTTTAAATGATATTATTGTAACAGGCGGTACTGAAGGAGGAATAACTCCCCTATCTGTAGCTGGATTCTCAAATATGAAAGCATTATCAAAAAATGAGAATTATACAATAGCATCTAGACCTTTTGACAATAATAGAGATGGTTTTGTAATAGCCGAAGGTGCTGGAATATTGGTACTTGAAGAACTTGAACATGCATTAGCACGAAACGCTAAAATAGTAGGTGAAATAGTTGGATACGGAGCTTCTGCAGATGCTTATCATTTAACTTCTCCTGATGAAAATGGATATGGAGCTATAAAATCCATGAAAGAATCAATAAAACAAGCTGAAATATATCCTGAAGATATTGATTATATTAATGCCCATGGAACATCAACAAAGTATAATGATAGGATAGAAACATCTGCTATTAAATCATTATTTAAAGAACACGCATATAAACTACATATTAGCTCTTCTAAATCTATGCTAGGACATTTGTTGGGAGCAGCTGGTGCATTAGAATCAATTATATCAATACTTTCTATTAAAAATTCAATAATTCCACCGACAATAAATTATAAAACCCCTGATCCTGAATGTGATTTAAATTATACTCCTAATGAATCTATAAATCAGGATATTAAATATGCATTAAGTAATACTTTTGGTTTTGGAGGACATAACTCTAGCTTAGTCTTTAAGCATTTTAATTAAGCTACTTACTATTTAAAGAATTAATCTCATCTCTAAGCTTTGCCGCTATTTCATAATTTTCTTCATTAATAGCTTTANTCAATGAATGATTTAATTTTTCGATATTTTTTTTAGAGGTATTCTGNTTTTTATACTCTTTTATAGAGCTAAAACATGAATCTAATATAATTTCTTTAGATTCTATATTATTTAACGCTTGATTAGATATATTAATAGGACAGCCAAATCGCAATGAGATTGAAATAGCATCAATAGGTCTGCAATCTATTTCTTTTTTTATATTAGCACTACTAATATAGAGTTTTGAATAAAGAGTTCCTTCAATAGATTTATATATTTCTACTTTTTCAAGATGAATATTAGACTTACTTAAAATATCCAAAACCACATCATATATTAAAGGTTGATCCGTTTGAATACCTTCTAAAACTAACGCAATAGATTGAGCTTCAAAACTATTTATTAAAATAGAAAATTTAAGATTATTATTAATTCCTACAAGTTTAATAGNATATCCTTTATTAGGAGAATAATATGAAATCTTTTCTACTTTAAATAAATTCATGACATTTTATCTTTTAATTTCATTATTGTATTTACAGGNATNGGATCTACTTGATTAAATTTTGCTAAATAGTAAGATATCCAATCTGTAAGATATACTAACTCTAGGCTTCTACTTATAAAGCTACCAGAATTATTATTAGATATGCTTATATCAAAATTATTAATTCCCATATTTTTAAAGATTNCAGATGTAATTCTCATTCTTTTTTGAACTTGCTCATGATCATTTTTATCAATCATCCATAATACATTTCTAGAAATATTAGGAAAAGGATTAGTACCAAAACCTTCAATCTCGTTATGATTTAACTCTGGAAGGATGCTATGAGAAGCTAAAAGTTTTGCATTTTCAGATATCTGCGCTCTNAATCTTGATGCTATAGGATCTGTTAAACTTGTTCCATAAATATATATAAATCCACTATAAATACTTTCAGCTATCTTATAAGCATTTTGACCTTCTTTACAAAAATCTGAATAAAATGAATGCAAATCAGGAATTGATTCTAAAACAGAATCAATAATAGATTTAGATATAAAGTTTAATTTATTGAAAATTACTATTAAGGACATTAAAGAATACCCTAATGCTGCACGGGGTTGAAAATCAGTTGGTATTAGCACTACAGGGATATTATCATTATCTGCTATTTTTTTTAGCTCTCCACCAGTTGTAACACAAATGATTTTCTTGGAACAAGTTTTAGCTATATTATACATAGATAAAGTTTCTTCAGTATTCCCAGAATATGAACTAATTATAAATAAAGTTGAATTATTTTTATAGACCTTACTGCAATCATAGTCCCTAATAACTTGAATTGATTTTTCAATATTATCACCAATAATGAGTTTAGCAATATCTCCAGATATAGCAGANCCCCCCATTCCACATACAACAATCTGATCTATATTTAAGAATTCATCTAAGTTGAAATTTAAATTCTGTAAAGTATTATATTGTTCCTNAAGCTGCCTTGGAAAGCTTTTTATCATTTCTTCCATATTCATTTAATCAGTTTCCTCTATTAAAAATTAAATTACTATAATAATATAAAAATTCNGTATCCATATCAAGCTCATCAAGNANACTATTNGCATTNTTAATATTTTCATTAATAAATGATTGTGCTATTTCTTTAACTCCATTATTAATAATAAATTTTCTTAATTCTAAAATAGCTTTATTCTTATCGCTACTAAATTGTTGAATTAAGCTTTGAAGNTCTTNCCTTTGGTTCGTAGGTGTTGATGTCCATAAAAATGTTTTTTTATTCAAAACAAAATCACTATCTAAACTTTTATTCATCGAATTTGAGTCTGAAAATAATTCAAGTAAGTCATCTTGGACTTGATATGCCATACCAATACTTTCTCCAAACTTTTTTAGTAATGAAATTTCTTTTTGACTTAATCCTGATACAATTGCGCCAACTTCAGATGAAAGGCCAATCATATAGGCAGTTTTAAGATAAATCATTCTTTGATACTCTTCTATAGTTACATCCTCACGCTTTTCAAACTCAATATCAAGAGCCTGCCCTTCACAAACAGATAAAAGACCATCAATATATGTCTTAACTAAATTAGTGCTATCACTTAAATTATTTTTCATCAANACTCCTAAAGATATAGCAAGCATTGCATCTCCAGATAAAATAGCTGTATTATTATCCCATCTTTTATGAACTGTCTCTTTACCATGCCTTATNGTATCTTTATCCATAATATCATCATGAATTAAAGTGAAATTATGNAGCATTTCAATTGCTATTGATGGATAAATTATATCTTTAATCGGGATATTANTAATATGAGCAACAANCATAGTTAATATNGGTCTAAATCTCTTTCCNACTCCTGATAAAACATAATTAATTGGATTAACAAGGGATTTTGGACCATCTCTATAGACTTCTTTCATATTAGATTCTAACAAAGTTCTAAAGTGGTTTATTTTTTCATCAAATTTCTTCATTTATATTAACTCCAAAAGATATAAGTTTATCTAGTATCATACTTTTATATTCTAATAATTTTTCATTAGTTCCAGCTTCAGCCCTAAATACAATAACAGGTTGGGTATTAGATACTCTAATCAAACCCCAACCATCATCTAATTTTAAACGGATACCATCAATATCTGAATATTCAAATTTTGAAGAAAAATATTTAAATATTTTATTCATAACTTCTTTTTTATGTTCATCACTTTCACAATCAAATCTTAATTCGGGGGTAGAATAATATTTTGGAATTTTATCAAGCAGAGAACTTGAATCTAAATTTTTAGATGATAATAATTCAATTAATCTTAATCCAACATATATAGCATCATCATATCCGAAGTAGTCATCTGCAAAAAATAAATGTCCGCTCATTTCTCCACCTAACTTTGCATTTTCTTCTTGCATTTTATTTTTTATAAGTGAATGTCCCGTCTTCCACATCAAAGGTTTTCCATCATATTTCAATATAGTATCTTCTAAGGATTTTGAACATTTAACATCATAAACTATAGAATCTCCTTTAGATACAATGTAAGGCAAAAATATTGCCATTAAAATATCAGGCCTAATTATTCTACCTTTTCTATCAATAGCAACTATTCTATCAGCATCACCATCAAATGCAATACCTATGTCACACTTTTCATTTAAAACATAGTTTCTTAAATCTATTATATTTGAATCAACAGTGGGATCAGGATGATGGTTTGGAAAGCTTCCATCTATATTACAGTATAATTCATGTAAATCTATATTAAAACTTTTATATAGCTTCGGAGCTACTATACAGCCCGCTGCATTTCCACAGTCAATTACTACTTTTATTTTATTATCTATTTTAATCTTAGAATGTATCATATCAAAATAATCATCAATAATATTATATGATTTTTTTGTACCTTCACTAGAATCAAAATCTTCAGCAATTATCATATTATATAACAGTTGAATATCTTCACCATAAAATGGTTTTTTATTATATGTTATTTTGAATCCATTATAATTAGCAGGGTTATGACTACCAGTAATTTGAATTGCACCATCAACTTTAATTTTATCAGTATGCATACTATAATAATTTAATGGAGTAGGCAACTTCCCAAGATTAATTATATTTAATCCTGACATAATAAGCCCCTGTTCTAAATGTTTCAGCAAACTATCAGTACTAGTTCTTACATCACCACTAATTGCTATACTTTTTTTATTATTTCGAACAAGATAAGTACCAAATCCTCTGCCAATTTTAAGAGCTAAGCTATCATCTATCTCTTTTCCTACAATTCCCCGAATATCATATTCTCTAAAAATATTATTCTGAATTTTACCCACTATAAATATCTCCTAAAACACAGTATGATTTTGCACCTGTAACAGAAGGCATATTACTATTTAAATTTAATACTTTACATGCCCCTAAGAGAGCAATTAATAACGCTTCTTTTACAGATGAATCTACTCCATACTCAGATATAGATTTAAGATTAACTTTTTTCATTTTGAAAATATCTAATATAATAGGATGGTCTGTACCGCCACCACTATATACTAAATTATAATTACTATCTGTTAAATTAATAAAATTTATAATATTATAATGAATACTATCTACTGTAAACTGAATGAGAGTTCTGATTAAATCAAATGGTTCCAAATCTTTATTTTTAGAAATAATTTCATCTAAGAACCTATCACCAAAATTATAAGTATCTGTTGATTTCGGTGGAGCAGCAATAATATAATTATTTTTCATTAGTTCCTCTAGCAACCTAGAATTAACACTTCCTTTCGTAGAGTATTTAGCATCTATATCATACTGTTCATTAAATATTTTCATTGTTGCCTTATCCACTAAACTCATACCTGGACCCGTATCAAATCCTATCACCTTATCTCTTTTTTTACTGCTAGGTATATATGTTATATTTGATATTCCACCAATATTAAGAGTTAATATCTCTCTATCTAAACCTGAAAATAATACCCAATCTAAAAAAGGCATCAATGGAGCTCCAGAACCTCCAAGAGTAACATCCTTTTCTCTAAAATTATAAGTAATTGGAACTTTGAATTTTTGATATAATAACTTTGCATCAATTAGCTGAAGCGACAAAACTTTATCAATATGTTTTACAGTATAGCCATGACAAGCTATCAGATCAAATTTAGAACCATCAATAAATTCTTCAATTTTTGAAATAAATAGATTGGTTATTTCTTTGGAGAAATTAGGATAATCACTTTCACATTCTCTTCTTGATAGTAAAAAATTTTTCTCTGAATCAGAAAAAGGTACTGTATTAAAATCATATATATCAAATTTAAAATTATAATCTAAATCAATATTTATTTCCACATCACAATAATCTAGCCCATCAGAAGAAGTCCCTGACATTAATCCTAGTATTCGCATTATTTTTCTATCAAGCTTCTTAGAGAGCCATTATTTTTTTTAAGAAGTTTTTCTGATTCTAAATATGTTACACCAAGCTCATGCATAATAATAGCATTTTTAACTTTATTTTTAGATTCATGAAGTAGCTCTTTTGCCTTTTCAGTATCTAAATTTGTTAAAGATTCAATAATAAATAATCCTCTACTAAACAATTTATCATTCATAATTTTCAAATCAACCATAAAGTTTCCATAGGTCTTGTTCAATTTTATCATTGTTGTTGTACTAATCATATTTAATATCATCTTAGTAGCTGTACCACTTTTCATTCGAGTAGATCCTGAAATAATTTCTGGACCAACAAAAACCTTTAGGATATGATCTATATACGTTAATTCTTCTATATTATTAAATGTTATTAATGCAGTAGCTGCTCCACAATTATTTGACTGTTTTAAAAATTCTAATACAAAAGGAGCTTCTCCACTGCATGATATTCCAATAATAATATCTTTTGAACTAATACTATTATTTTTAATGATACTACTAATTTCATCTATTTTATCTTCAGCATTTTCAATTGATCTAAACATTGCATCTTTTCCACCAGCTATAATACCTTGAACCAGTGTGTCACTAATACTGAAAGTAGGAACGCATTCCGCAGCATCTAGAACCCCTAATCTTCCGGAAGTACCAGCCCCGACATAAAATAGTCTTCCATTATTATTTAGAGATTTTATAGTTACATCAATAATATCACAAATTCCTTCTAATGAATCTCCAACCGCTTTTACTACAGTCTCATCTTCATTATTGAAAATATTTAATATCTCATGAATATTTTTTTTATCGATATCTTTTGATTTAATATTTGAGGATTCTGTTATTTTATTATTTAATTTCATATTACAAATTGATTTATAGGTTATAATATATAATTTATTAAATTAAAGATAATGATTATTTTATTTTTAGCATTAACAGGAATTATTTTATCAATTTTCTTTTCTTCTTGCGAAATTGCTCTAATTTCTGCGAATAAACTACAAATCAATGTATGGGTAAAGCAAAAAATGCGATTATCCAAAACAGCTAATTCAATAATTAATAATAAAGAATTTTATTTATTTTGTATTCTAGTTGGAAATAATCTAGCAAATATGCTAACCACTTCATTTTTAACTATATTGTTAATCAATCATGGATATTTTGCTCAAGAATTTATTTTTGTCATTATTGCTTTGATTATATTACTATTTGCAGAGATTATTCCAAAATCAATAGTTCGACAATTTAGTAATGTAAGCTTACTTGCTATATCTCCCCTGTTATATGTATTTGGTATTATTCTATATCCATTTTACTATATTTTTAATATTTTCTTTTCAAGTGATATATCTAAAAATTCAATATTCAAAAATAAGGAGCATGACTATCTTCGTGATGATATACAGTACATATATGAGCATGTTGATAAATCGATTAAAATTGAAGAAGAACAGAAAGAAATGTTATCTAATGTATTTATGTTAGGAGAAAGTACAGCCTCAGAAGTAATGACACCTAGAACAGATTTATCAATGGTTTCTAAAAAAGATAGTTTAGAAAATATATTACATACATTTATTGACTCCGGACATTCAAAATTGCCTGTATATGATGGTGATATAGATAATATAATTGGGATTATATATCTATATGATCTATTTAAAAATCCAAATAATATTGATGAAATAATTAAGAATGTAAATCAAATTCCATTTTCAAAAAACATATCTGATATAATGTCTGAATTTCGAGATTCTAACTGCAATGTCTCTATTGTTCTTGATGAGCATGGAGGGACTATGGGAATAATTACCGCAGAAGATATATTCGAAGAATTATTTGGTGATTTTGAAGATGAATTTGATCATGATGATATAAAAAGTAAAATAAATAAAGATGGTTCTATTACGACTAATGCAAAAATAGAATGTAATGCATTCAATAAAAAATATAATAATTTAATTCCTGAGGGCAATTACGAAACATTAGCAGGTTATATTATATCTGAAATAGGCAGGATTCCGAATGAGGGAGAAAATTTATTTCTTTCAATCGGTCAAGTTGTAATCAAAAAATCTTCATCTAGAAAAGTTGATGAGATACAAATATTCCCTAATAAATTATAATAACGAGATGAAAAATATGAAGTTATTATTATTATTATTATTATTATTTACATCAACTATATTTGCTGATATTACTAATGATTCTCTATCAGTAATAATTAGAGATGAAGTAGCCAAAGTTTTAAATGAAGTAACCTACATCGATCCACTAGAAGGAAAAATTGGAGGAGTAGAAATAAATCCATTATATTCATTAGTTTATAGTGCTAATGGATTAAGCTTTGCGGGGACATTATCCATTTTTCCTAAAAATAGAAATGCATAGATAGCGTTTCCTTTTGCCTACTTATCACCACCCGATGGGCTCGATGAGTTCGAGGACATAGTAATGCTTGGAAAGGCGACTTTCAGAATGGATGCTCAGTATCGCTACTTTCTTGGAAAGCATAGAAAAGGTACTCATATCATAACTAGCTTAAGATATGCAAGATTTATAATTGATAGAGAATATGACATGAATTCTTCAGGAATAGAATTGGTAGATTATGATTATGTAGGTAAATTTGGAATCGCATTTGGTGCTGGCTACAGATTATTTGCACGAAATGGATTGTATTGGGGAACAAGTTTTTATCTAGGACGATATATACTTACTGAGAATGATGGCATTTTTTTCAATTTTGAATTCTTCAAATTTGGAATGACATTTTAGATTAAATTTCTACGAAAAAACAATTTTATTACATAAGTTTAACTATGAATATTTTAATATCAATAAGTTTATTTTTATCTCTAATCTTTTCACAGGATTTAGAATACTCTATGGAAGACTACAATTCTACATCTCCTACATATGGAATGGATGTATGGTATCCTGAATATTCAGATTATATTACTCTCCATTATTTTTCCACTCAAGGCTGAGCGGGTTGAACTAATACCTTTGTGCAGTTGCACAATTTTCAAGAAGAACTTAGATCTGAAGGATATGAAAAAATTGTAATTATTGCTGTTGGGCAATCTGTTGCTTCAAATTTTAATTCAAACTTCTGTGCTAACTCTGATTTACCTTTAGTTGTGGACGTATATCCTGACTACTTAATTAGAGACGCTTTTGATGGTGCTCATAAAGAAGTTGTTATTATTGATTCTAATCAAAATGAATTAGGAAGAATAATTTTAAATAATCTAAATGCAGCTTCAAGAGATTATATTAGAAGTATAATTGAAGAAAACTACGAAGAGTCAATACAAGGTGATTTAAATGGTGATGAAGTAGCAAATATTCAAGATATCATATTAATGATTAATATAATACTAAATCAAAGTCTACAAGATAACGCTGATTTAAATGGTGATAGCAATGTAGATATTTTAGATGTTGTCTTACTAGTTAATATTATTTTACAATAAGTGAAATCAGTTCTTTTTTTATTTTTTTTTATATCCATAATATTTTCCAATATTAGATCCATCTATTCCGTTGGAGATACTATATCTTACTATGATCAAAACTTAGAATTTAATGTTTGTCATAGTGATGGGAATTATGATATAGGCGAAAGCTTTTCAATATCCAATTACAATGGAAATATAAATGGTGGAAATTATAAAATTTCTTTAATAAGCATGAATGCTACTTGGTGACCTGCCTGCTATGATTACATCAGTTTGATGGACTCTTTAATGAACTATACTAATAGTAATGAGCATATTGAATTTATAGTTTCTTTAGATTATCATTTAGAAGCTTTCTCTGACTTTGAGTGTCTAGAATGGGGTGAATTATATCAAGAATTAGGAGAATACGGAAATAATCCTTTAATTTTAAATGGAGATACTGATTTTGATTCTAATGGTGAATATGACCATTATATATGGAATATGTTTGCAGGTTCATCTTATTCATCTTATGCAATTATAGATCATAATATGATAGTAAGACATTTATTTGATGAGCCTAATCTGCATGATTTTCAATATATATATTTACCAAATCTTGTAGATGAAATGTATGGATGCATGGATATTGGTGCAATTAATTATGACCAAAACTCTGTATATGAAAATAATACATGCATCTATAGTGATTTAAATCAAGATGAAAGTACAGACATTAATGATATTGTCTTCTTATTAAATATGATACTCTATTCACAATTAGAAGAATATGCTGATATCAATGAAGATGAGAATATTGATATATTAGATATTATTCAGCTAGTAAATATTATCTTAAATAATTAAATATTCCCCTCTGTAGCAAGGCTATTTTCTTTAGCTCGTTTTATAAGATTTTCTTGACCTAATTCACGATTATTGCCACCCCATCCCTTAAGGGCATCTGCTTGAAGAGCTCTTCCATAAGAAAAAGTTAAATTCCAAGGCATTGATTCCATATGATTTTTATTCATACAATTTAGATGTTCTGTAGCCAAATCACTTGTTTGCCCACCAGATAAAAAGGCAATACCAGGAACAGCTTCTGGAACATTTGATTTAAGACACTTAACTGTCATCTCACTAACTGTTTCCACATCTGCCTGCTCATTGCAATCTAAACCAGAAATAACCATATTAGGCTTTAGAACAATTCCTTCAAGAAGAACATTAAAATGTTTAAGTTGTTCAAATACAATTTTCAAAGTCTTATCTGTAACCTCATAGCACTCTTCAATTGTATGTGAACCATTCATTAAGACTTCAGGTTCAACAATAGGTACAATACTCGCTTCTTGACATAAAGAAGCGTATCTTGCTAATGCATGAGCATTAGCTGAAATACAAAGATCCGATGGAATACCTTGACCAATAGTAATTACAGCTCTCCATTTTGCAAATCTTGCCCCTATATTGAAATACTCCTTTAATCGATCTCTTAAACCATCTAAGCCTTCAGTGATTTTCTCACCTTCAAAAGCTGATAAATTTTTAGCTCCTGTATCAACCTTAATTCCTGGAATAATTCCTTTATCATTTAATAGTTTTACAAATGGTATCTTATTAGAACATGTTGTTGACTGTCTTAATGTTTCATCAAACATAATAACACCACTAATAAAATCTTCTATTCTTTTAGCCGTAAACAACATATCTCTATATTCATTCCTTGTTTCAAAAGTAGATTCAACACCTATAGATTTAAGCCTACTACCTGCGGTAGGTGTGCTTTCATCTGCAGCTAAAATACCTTTTCCTTTTTTAACCATATCTGAAGCAGTGGTTGTTAATAGTTGTTCATTCATATTATTTTACTCCTTTTGAAATATATTCATTAACCTCACCAACTAAATAAGAATTAGTTATTGTGGTCATTTCTTTATTTTTAACATCAATTAATAATGAAGATGTAATAGCTTTATCTCCATTGATTTTAACTCCTGGTATCCAACCATCGCATACTCCCGTAGCGATAAACATAGAATTATCTGATGAGCATAATTTGTTAATATTTATTTTTTTATTAATCAAATCACCTGACATTTCCATTGCTCTTTTTTTTGCTTCTTCTGAATGAAAATGTAATCTTCCATCAAAAAAACCATTTAATCCTTTAACTGCAGTTGCTCCAATTACACCCTCTGGTGCAGAACCAATTCCCATATATATATCAGCTTCTTTAGAAGCAACTCGCAACGATGCTGCGATATCCCCATCTGAGATCATTTCAACTTTTACATCTAAACTATTTAATTGATCTACAATATATTGATTTCGAGGCCTATCCAATACAATTGCTATAATTTCGTTATTAGTCTTACCAGATATGGTAATCATATTATTTATATTTTCTTCAATGCTAAAATCAATAGAGACTACATCCTTATAAGTACTGCTTACAACTAACTTATTCATATAGGTATCAGGAGCACGAAACAAATTTCCCCTAGAAGATAATGCCATAACGGTCATTGCGTTAGGAACATTATTTGCACAATTCTTAGTACACTCAAGAGGATCTACAGCAATATCAATAGGTAGGACATTTTTACTATTAATATGAGTCCCAAGCTCTTCACCTATATATAACATTGGAGCCTCATCAATTTCTCCTTCACCAATAGCAACTCTTGCATCTATAGGAGCATTCATTAGAGTTGTTCTCATCCCATTTACAGCTGCTTGGTCTGCTTTATTCTTATCTTGACATCCTCTTAATTGAGCACATGCAATAGCTGCATACTCTGTAGCTTTAATAAAATAATCTTTATAATCAATTATATTCACTTTTCTATAGACTCAATAATATCTAGAAACCAATCAGAAGTAATATCTAAGCCCTTATCACCTTTTATATCATTAAAATCTATACAACTCAAATCTCCTGTCCTTTCATCTTCTCCTACAACCCCACTATTAGATTCTAACGCATTTTTAAATGCAAAATCACACAATTTAAAAATATAATTTAGATCTTCAGTGTTTGGAGAGGAAGATCTCGCAAAATAACCACTTTTTTGAATAAGAATTCTATCAAAATCTAATTCTTTTGAAATTAATGAAGAAAACCATTTTGCAGCATTTACAGAGTCTAATTTTTCATGCCCAAAGGCATCTTTTTCAATTATATTACCTTTCTTCCTAGCATCTTCCTTTATATTCCTTAAAAATGCTCCTTCACAGATAAATAAATTAAGACATCCTACCTTATCAAGTACTTTTGATAATCTTTTAATTTCATTTTTTATATCAACAGCTCGTTCAGGTACATATAAACCATGAATATCAAATCTACTAGAATCAAAAAAGCTATTCAGTGAATTATAATCATCAAAAGTAATTCTATTTTTCAGATATTCACAGGCAGTATAAGCAGTTAACCAACCAGAGTTTCTACCCATTATTTCATGAACAATTAGGTGACGTTCACCCATAAAATTTTCACTAACTATATTATCGAAAAACTTTGCTCCTTCATAAGCAGCCGTATAGGCCCCTAAACTTCTTTTAATAGGAAAAATATCATTATCAATCGTCTTAGGTATTCCAATCACAGTTATATTTACATTTTTTGAATTAATATAATTTTTAAGATCTCTTGCTGTTGTATTAGTATCATCTCCCCCAATAGTAAATAAGATATCAATTTCATCTTTAATTAATTGATTAGCAGCAACTTTAAGAGGCACTTGTCCTTCAGTGATTAGCTTTTTTTTGATACAATCTTCAATATTTGTCAACTTTACTCTACTATTCCCAATTAAACTACCACCAATTCGATAAAAAGGTTTAACTTCTTGAGTAGGTAATTTTATTGATTTGCCTTTCAATAGTCCTGAAAAACCATTAAGATAACCAATAGCATGGACGTTTTTATTTAATTCTCCAAAGCTATGCAGGAGACGCCCAATACTAGAGTTTAAACAAGGCGCATTACCGCCAGATGTTAAAAATGCTATTTTCATTAATTTTTGGTGATTATTTATAAAGTAATTTATAATATTAGGACTTATGAAAATATCAAAATAATGAAGATAATTAACTTTTATATAATATTTTTTTCTATAATCTTTTGTAAAGTCGAAATGAACTGCGATATCTGTAAATTAGCAATAAAGGATAATTACTATAAAGATCCTTGGGGAAATAAATATCATTCCTACCATAAAAAAGATGGCTTTTTTTGCAATACATGCTCAAGAATAATAAGCGTCAGAACTACTGGTGGTGGTTTTCAATTTAATGATGGGCGATACATGTGTAAGCTTTGTCAAACATCTATAATAAAAACAGATAAAGAGCAATCAAAATCTATAAATTCAGTTATTAAACTATTAAATGAAAAAGGAATTGATATAGCATTAAATGGGATTGATATATCTATTGTTGATAAAAAAACGCTACAAGAATCTATAATTCATTTATCAAATCATAATGAAGAAACCATTAAGGGCATCACTATTCTTAATAATGGTAAATATGAAATAAATATACTTTGGGGATTAACTGAATTAGAATTTAAGTCTGTCCTTGCGCATGAACTACTGCATGTTTGGATTGATTATAATAACATTAGATTAAATGAAGAAAAACTAGAAGGTTTTTGTAACCTTGGATCTGCAATAGTTTACAAGTATTATAATAATCAGCTAGCTAAAATATTATTACAATCAATGGAAAATAATAATGACCCTATATATGGTAAGGGGTATAGATATATGAGATCGATGCTTGAAATTCATGGTTGGGAATCACTTATATCTATACTATTAAATAATAATCAAAATTAATAATCATATAATTCCGTAAATTAAAGTATGTATAATAAAAAAAATATTCTTGATATAGATCCACAAGAAACCCAAGATTGGATAGATTCTATTTCTGCATTAATAGAAGAAAAAGGAACTGATCGTACCCACTATATAATAGAAAAATTAATAGATTACTCAAGAAGAAATGGGATAAAAATACCATTCTCTGCTAATACAGACTATGTTAATACTATATCTTTATCAAATCAAAAAGCTTACCCTGGAAATCGATTAGTAGAAAGACGAATCAAATCTATAATTAGATGGAATGCTATGGCTATGGTTGTTAGAGCAAATAGGGGCAATGAAGGCATTGGAGGACATATATCGTCTTATGCCTCATCTGCAACTTTATACGAAGTTGCTTTTAATCATTTTTTTAAAGGTAAGAATATTAATAATGGAGATTTGATATATTTTCAAGGGCATGTATCTCCTGGAATCTATAGCCGTGCATTTCTAGAAGGTAGAATTGATGAAAAAATGCTTCACAATTTTAGGAGAGAATTGCGTCCTGAGGGAGGATTGAGCTCTTACCCGCATCCATGGCTTATGCCAAATTTCTGGCAATTTGCAACTGTTTCAATGGGCTTAGGGCCTATAATGGCAATCTATCAAGCACGCTTTATGAATTATCTTCAAGATAGAGGGCTTTGTGATAACTCTAAAAGAAAAGTATGGGCATTTCTTGGAGATGGTGAAATGGATGAACCTGAATCTTTAGGTGCATTAACTCTAGCATCAAGAGAAAGGTTGGATAATCTTATATTTGTGATTAACTGTAATCTTCAAAGGTTAGATGGACCTGTTCGTGGAAATGGAAAAATCATTCAAGAGCTTGAAGGAGCATTTAGAGGAGCTGGATGGAACGTGATTAAAATTATCTGGGGATCAGACTGGGATGCTTTATTTGAAAAAGATGAGAATAATTTAATTATTAAAAGATTAAATGAGATTGTTGATGGTGATCAATTAAAATATATAGTGGAAGGTGGAAAATATTTTCGAGAAAATTTCTGGGGAGATTCNCCTGANCTACTATCTATNGTAGAACATCTTACAGATGANGAACTTGGNAATTTAAGGCTAGGTGGGCATGACCCNGCAAAAGTCTATGCTGCATATNATGANGCAATAAATCATAAAGANGANCCTACAGTTATACTTGCTCAAACAATTAAAGGNTATGGCCTTGGAGAGTCTGGAGAAGGAAGAAATATNACTCATCAACAAAAAAAATTAAATGAACANGAATTNTTATCATTTAGAACAAANTTNAATATTCCAATTAATGATNAAGANTGTATTACTGCCCCATTTTACAAACCTTTTGATGATAGNGAAGAAATNAAATATCTTAAGGATAGAAGAAATGAGNTAGGNGGATCNTTACCTTTCCGTGANGATAGNTCNGAAAGTCTAGAGATTCCTAAAATATCAGCTTTTAANGAAATCCTTNAAGGGTCAAATAATAGACAAATATCTACAACTATGGCATTNGTTAGATTNTTAACAATTATTGTNAAGGATGAAAAANTTGGNAAAAATATCGTACCAATTATACCAGATGAAGCAAGNACATTTGGAATAGAACCACTATTTCGNCAAATAGGAATATACTCTCATATGGGNCAAAAATANGACCCNGTAGATTCAGANCAATTTCTCTACTACAGAGAAGCTACTGATGGCCAGATACTAGAAGAAGGGATTAGTGAAGCTGGTGCAATGTCTTCGTTTATTGCAGCCGGGACATCTTATGCTAACAACTCTCAGCAAATGATACCTTTCTTTATATATTATTCAATGTTTGGTTTTCAACGGATTGGTGATTTTATATGGGCTGCNGCAGATATGAGAACAAAAGGATTCTTAATTGGTGGTACTGCAGGAAGGACCACTTTAAATGGAGAAGGACTACAACATCAAGATGGACATAGTCATCTAATAGCATCTACAATACCCAATTTAAAAGCATACGACCCAGCATATGCCTATGAAATTGCAGTNATAATACAAGATGGGCTTTATAGAATGTATGAGAAGAATGAAGATATATTCTATTACCTTACTTTGGAAAATGAAAATTATGTCCACCCTAAAATGCCTAAAGATGTNGAAGCTGGAATTGTTAAGGGTATGTATCCAATACAAAAAACAAAAAAAACTAATTTAAAAGTTCAACTTTTAGGTAGTGGTCCTATTTTAAATGAAGTTATTTCCGCGGCAAAATTATTGCGTGATGAATGGGNAATTGAAGCNGATATTTGGAGTGTTACTAGCTATAGNGAATTGCATAAAGATGCAGAAGATGTNAATCGGTGGAATTTATTAAATCCAAATAAAAAAAATAAAATTTCTTACTTAAATGAATGCTTGGATAAATCAAATGGGCCTATTGTTGCATGTTCTGATTATGTTAAGTTGGTTTCAGAACAAATTTCTGC
Organism: Fidelibacterota bacterium; assembly: GCA_002703645.1. Lineage (GTDB taxonomy): Bacteria > Fidelibacterota > Marinisomatia > SCGC-AAA003-L08 > D37C17 > TMED161. Next base: position 40,681 of record NZUX01000009.1, read on the forward strand.
TTATATTGATTGTGATTTTGTATCTATAGGAACTGATGGTTTTGGAAGAAGTAGTAGCAGAAATGAANTNAGAGANTTTTTTGAAATAGATAAATTTTATATTACTCTNGCNGCNGTAAATGCTCTTTACAANCAAAATAAAGTTGATTCAGAGTTAGTAGAAAAGNTTATTAAAGCTTATAATATAGATTCTAATAAATTAAACCCATTAAAATGTTAAGATTCNATGATTGATATATTACTACCAGAGTTAGGNGAAGGTATTTCTAATGTAGAAATTCGNGATGTCCTTGTAAAAAAGGGNGACTCNATTAAGAAAGATCAGGTTATTCTAGTACTAGAAACTGATAAGGCNTCAATGGAGATTCCATCTGANTATNATGGAGTCATATCTGANCTATACATTAAAACAGGAGATAAAATATCACCTAATGAAAAAATTCTAACCCTTAATAGTGAAGCANATGATTCAAGTNAGANTAATGATATAATTGAAGATACTCCCATATCTAATGAAAAAAATATTCAAGAAGAAACAGAATTAGAAGAAAAAAATGAAGCAACTGAAACTATTNTATCTTCCCCACCACCTATATCACCTCCTNCTCTTCCTNCTCCTTCTTTACAATCAAANAGTTCAGTCGATACTAATAAAGGAGATANNATATTAGCTTCACCATCAACAAGAAAATTAGCAAGAGAACTTGGATGTGATATTAAGCTGATCAATGGNACAGGAAAAAAGGGAAGAATTTCAAGAGANGATGTTTTATCATANATNAATAGACACTTATCATCTACTCCAAAAGGGGTGAGTTCTGATGATTTAAAAACAATTTTAAAAGATGAAATTTCATCAATGAAAGATGATATAGTTACTGAGTTGTCTCAACAAGATAACAATTCTTCCGATGATATNGATTATAGTAAATGGGGATTAATTGANNTGGAGTCTNTNAGTAAANTTAAAAAAATCACAGGAAGTAATATGTCTAATGCTTGGGCTACAATTCCTCAAGTAACGCAGTTTGATAATGCTGATATATCAAATTTATATAAATCTTATAAGAGACTCAAAAAAGAAAATACTAATNNAGAGATTAAAGTTTCATTAATTCCTTTTTATATTAAAGTACTAACAAAAGCTTTACAAAGTTTNCCTNATTTTAATAGTTCTTTAAGCTCNAANAAAGATGCTATTATCATAAAAAAATATATAAATGTTGGNGTAGCTGTTGATACAGAAAGAGGCTTGGTTGTTCCAGTAATAAAAAATTGCGATAAAAAATCTTTAAAAGATATAACAATAGAGTTNTCACAGCTAGCAGAAAAAGCNCATAGCAATAAATTGAGTATGGAAGATATAGATGGCGGAACTATCACTATATCTAGTTTAGGTGGAATTGGGGGAACTAACTTCACTCCAATCGTAAATCCTCCTCAAGTAGCAATTTTAGGTTTTTCTAAAGCTGAATATAATTTAATCTATGAAAAAGATGAATTTGTAAAAAAATTAATCTTACCATTTTCTTTNACATATGATCATAGNGTNATTGATGGTGCACAAGCTGTGAAGTTTACAACNAAATTAAAAGAGTTATTATCTTCTGTAAAACTAATAGGAAAAAAATAAATGGCTAATAAAAATCATATAGTAGTTATCGGTGCTGGGCCAGGTGGNTATGCTGCAGCATTTAGAGCCGCTGACTTAGGCAATCAAGTAACTCTTATTGAAAAAGATTCAGCGCTTGGTGGTGTNTGCTTAAANAGAGGTTGCATACCATCAAAAACACTTCTTCATTTATCTAAAATAATAGATGAGACAAATGAGATCAAAAAAGCAGGAATAGAATTCTCTCAACCTAATATTGATATGTCTAAGATACAATCATGGAAAAATAGAGTCATTAAGAAGCTTGGAGGAGGAATAAAATTATTAGCTAAACAAAGAGGTGTTNAGGTNNTNCATGGTACCGCNCAATTNATATCTGATAAATCAATCAAANTTGATGATNATATTATAAATTTNAATCAATGTATNATNGCAACAGGTTCTAGACCTAATAGNTTGCCTTTCTTAAATATAAATCATGAGTCGATTTTAGATTCAACCTCTGTTCTTTCTCTTGAAAATATCCCAAAAAGCATGTTGGTTATTGGAGGTGGATATATTGGGCTTGAAATGGCCAGTGTATACTCATCATTAGGAGCATCTGTTAGTGTAGTTGAATTTTTACCAAGGCTTCTTCCTGGNGCAGATGAAGATTTGGTAGAAATCTTGCATAAATCAATACAACCTAAAATGAATGAAATTCTACTTAGCACCAAAGTAATATCAGCTAAAGAACAAAAGAATGGTGTTGAAATTGAAATGGAGGCTAATGGNAAGACTATATCAAATACTTATGAAAAAATATTAGTATCTGTTGGTCGTATTCCNAATACGGATAATTTATCTATTGAAAGCACNGGAGTNAATATAGATGAAAGAGGTTTTATAAAGGTTGATGAATATAGAAGAACAAATATAAGTGGTATCTATGCTATTGGTGATGTAACTGGTGATCCAATGCTTGCACATAAGGCTACTCATGAAGGAAAAGTTGCAGCTGAAGTTTGCAGTGGAATTCCAAATGCATTTGAGCCTCAAGTAATTCCGGCCGTTATTTTTACAGATCCAGAAATGGCCTGGGCTGGAAAAACTGAAGAAGAGCTTAGAAATGAAAATATTGAATATGAAAAAGCTGAATTCCCTTGGCAAGCTAGTGGGAAAGCAATCTCAATTGGAAGAACTNAAGGAAAAACTAAAATTTTATTTGAGCCTGAATCAAAGCGTGTTATTGGAGTAGGAATAATTGGTTATAATGCTGGAGACTTAATAGGAGAAGCAGTTTTAGCTATTGAAATGGGNTGTTATGCAGANGATATAGCACTTTCAATACATCCNCATCCTACTCTAACAGAAACTTTCTCAAATACTGCAGAAGTAATGGAAAAGACAATAACTGATTTATATATAAAATAAAAGGAGTTAATAATGTATTATAAAATATTATTCTTCATATTCTTATCATTTAGTGTTTGTCAAGATACAATAACTCAGATTACAGATATATTCCCTGGAGGGAAACCTNAAGAAATAACAATATATNAAATTAGTGATTCGGCTAACTCTAATTTCACTATTCTTCCGTCTCAAAGATATTTATATCAACCTGATGGGCAATTACATAAATATCAAAAATTTTGGAATAATGGGCAAAAATCAATGGAAGCTCTTATTCAAAGAGATAAAGTTATAGANAGACATTGGGATATTAATGGTTTNCCAAAAGATACNAAAAAGTTCAATAAAGAAAACTATGATATTCCTTCAATAAAGAATCAAAATATTGTAAAAAACAACTCATCATTACCTTCAAAGCAAATTGAAGAAATAAAGAGAGATTTAACAACTTTATCATTAAGCGTAAGAGAGCTTACAAATAGTCTAAATTCCTTAAATCAAAATAGTGATGAATCAAATGATTTAGAAGAATTAATAACAAAAAATGTAAACTTATTAAATAATCAAATTTCACAGCTACAACAACAGATTACTTTTTTGAATGAAGCTATTAATGATAATTCTTCTAGATTAGACTCTAGTCAAAAAGTTGTAAATNATCAAATAAATAGATTATCAGATGAAGTTACAGAAATAAAAAATAATCTAGATAAAGGTAGAAAAAAGAAAAAAAAGAAATAGATAAATAAGACTAATCTTATTTATTAATAAAACAATTTTTTCCAGAAATTGTATAGATAACTCTTGAATCTAAAGTTTCATTAATAAAGCCTGAATTTGATGATTTTGATTTAAAATCATCTNTAGAGACCTTCCACTTCTTATCTAAATCTATTACTACAATCTCAGCAGAATNACCTTTCTCTAAAAATATCTTTTCTATATTCATNACTTTACAAGGGCCAGATGTAAATAATGAAATAATTTTTTCAATAGAAAATTTCTTTTTGTTTAAAGCAGAATATGAACTTGAAAATGCAGTCTCAAGTCCTNTCATACCACAAGAGGCATGCACAAAATCATTTTCTTTTTCTTCAACATTATGAGGAGCATGATCAGTAGCTATACAATCTATCGTACCATCTCTAAGCGCTTCAATTAATGATAATCTATGCTCNTCTGATCTAATTGGAGGAGCAACTTTTAAATTTGAATTAAATGAGCTTAAAGCTGAGTCATTAAAATATATATGGTGTGGAGTAACCTCTGCAGAGATTGTATCATAAGATTTCTTATATCGTCTAATTATCTCTACAGATTCTTTGGTAGANACATGTGGCACATGCAATCGACTATTCACATACTNATTAATCATTAAATCTCTTGAAACCATAATTGATTCAGTAATATAAGGACTACCCTCAAGCCCTAATTTTGTAGATTCAAGACTTTCATTCATAACCGTATTTTCTCTTAAGAATACATCCTCAGCATGATTAATTACTGGAATATCAAACATTTTACTATATTCAAGCGCGTATCTCATTATTCTACTATCTTCAACTGGAATTCCATCATCAGAAATAGCAACTGCACCTTCTTTTACCATNAATCCTACTTCTGTCAATTCTTTNCCAGATTGACCTTTAGAAATTGCNCCAATTGGTAAAATATTNACTGGATAATNAGATGTTTTATCNANAATAAATTTAATAAGTTCTGGCGTATCAATAGGNGGTTCTGTATTTGGCATTAAACAAACTGTTGTATATCCACCATATAATGCAGAAAGACATCCACTTTCAAGAGTTTCCTTATCTTCTCTTCCTGGCTCTCTAAAATGTGCATGTAAATCAATAAATGCATGGGTAATAAGTTTGTTTGAACANTCAAGAACTTTNACANCCTTAGCTACTTTATTATCTTTGATAAGAGNTTCAAATTTTCCATTATTAATCAATATATCTCCATTTAAATATTTATCTTTAAATGGGTCATATATTTTTCCACCTTTAAGTAACCATTTTCCATTTAATATTTTGTCACCTTTTATCATTTAATTGCATCTCCCTCAGATAATAGATGGTATAGTATACTCATCCTCATAGCAACCCCATTAAGCACCTGATCAAGTATAATAGAATTTTCACTATCTGCGATATCTCCATCTAGCTCAACACCTCTATTAATTGGCCCAGGGTGCATTATTACTAATTCTTTTTTTAAATTCTGAACCCTTTCTTTAGTTACACCAAATATTTCTCGATACTCCCTTATNGATGGAATTAAACCAATACCCATTCTTTCTCTCTGTATCCTTAAAATATTTACGGCGTCAGCCCATTCTAAAACTTCATCTATATTATGATTTATATTAACCCCTAACTCCTTAATTCCTACAGGTATTAGATGAGGAGGACCACAGAGTGTAACTTCAACGCCTAAAGTAGTTAATGCATATATATTAGATAATGCAACTCGACTATGTAAAATATCTCCTATAATAGCGACTTTAAGATTCTTAAATGTTTTAAATCTTTCATATAGACTCATAACATCTAACATAGCTTGCGTAGGGTGCTCATGACAACCATCACCTGCATTAACTATTATAGAATCAACAAAATTAGTAATCTGNAAACTTGATCCTGGTGAAGGATGTCTCATNACTATACAATCTACTTTCATTACCTGAATATTTTGAACAGTATCTCTAAAAGTTTCTCCTTTATTAAGACTTGATGAGCTAGCCGAAAAATTAGAAACATCTGCAGATAAACGTTTTTCTGCCAGTTCAAAAGACATTCTTGTCCTAGTAGAATTTTCAAAAAATAGATTTAAAATATTTTTTCCACTTAANGTCGGAACTTTTTTAACTGGTCGNTCTAAAACCTCCCTAAAGGAAAAACCTGTTTCTATAAGAAGCATAATATCTTCTTTTGGGGTATCTTTTAAAGAAATAAAATGTTTACTGCTAAGCATTAAGACTCCTTATCTAAATAAATTAAATCTTCACCATCTATCTCTTTAACTAGAACATGTATATGCTCATTATTTGATGTCGGAAAATTTTTCCCAACAAATTCTGCTTTAATTGGAAGTTCTCTATGCCCCCTATCTACAATAACAGCTAATCGAATTGAATTAGGCCGTCCATATGAAAAAATTTCATCCATAGCTGCTCTAATTGTTCTACCTGTATATAAAACATCATCAATTAGAATAATATCTTTACCATCAATGTCAAAATTTATATCTGATATTCCAACTTTAGGGCTGCCTAAATTAGTCCTGTAATCATCTCTATGAAATGTAACATCAATTGTTCCAACAGAAAATTCATTATTTGAAATTTTATTAATTGTTGATGAAATTCTTTTTGCGATAAAATCACCTCTTGATTTAATTCCAATAATTGCCAGATTATTTATATCATTAGATGACTCTATAATCTCATGAGAAATACGTTTAATTAAATTAGATATCTCTTCTGATTCAACAAGATTTTTTTGATTAGTCATAACATAAGAAGTCTATATTCTAAACTTCTATTGATTCCTTTCCTGCCTCTCGGACAGATTTAAAGGTTAAAGTAACAGTGTTTCAAATATATAACATTTTTAATTAAAAATAAAAAAACATTTACTTAAATTAGTTTCCAATGCTTTTATTATTGTTAGATAAATACATAGTTACTTCTTTTATCAAAAAAATGATTAATATTTTATCTGTATTTGTAATTATTTTCTTGGTAGTAGATATCATTGAAGATATTGATAAATTTCTTGATTATTCAATTACTTTTAAACAAATCTCAATGCTTTATATATACTCTATTCCCCAATATATTCATATTGCCTTCCCTATGGCTATTCTTATATCAACAGTTATGACATTTACAATTTTTCAGAAGAATAATGAACTGACTGCATTTAAAGCTGCAGGTATAAGCGTTTACAGGTTAACTGTTCCTTTTTTAGTAATAGGAATATTTTTTAGTATTGGAATGTTCTTTTTTGAAAACCTAATAGTAACACAATCATCAACTTTAAAATCTGAACTAGAACAAAAATATTTTAAAAATACAAAAAAGAGACAAGTAAATAATAATATTCTAGTTCAATTAGATCAAAACCAAATAATCTCAATTGAAAATTTTAATCATAGAACTAATATTGCAAAGAATATATCTATTCAAAAATTCAATGAAAATATCATGATTTCTAGGCTAGATGCAGAAAGTATGAAATGGAATAACGAATCTTGGATTGCAAATAATATTACTTTTAGAAGTTTTGAGTCTAATAGTATTTTTCTTCCTATCATAGATTCTACCTTGAAAATCAATATTAACCCAATGGATCTTATCGAAATAAATACTAAACCAAATGAAATGAACTATTGGGCGTTAAATACCTTTATTAATAGATTAAAAAATAATGGAAGAGAATTTAAGAAATGGCTTGTTGACCTCCATTTCAAGACAGCTTTTTCATTTTCTAGTATACTTATGATATTATTTGGAATTTCACTATCTATAAGAAAGCCAAGAAGTAATCTTCTAGCTGGCGTAGGAGCAAGTGTCTTTGTTATTTTTATTTACTATATCATGATAAAATCAGGACAAACAATGGGTTATAAAGGAATTATGAATCCATTTTTATCTGTATGGTCTGCTAATATAGTATTTTTTCTATCTGGAATTTACTTATTGTATAATACAAGAACCTAATCAGGCAGTTTGGGCATTTTAGGAAGTTTAATCTCGGGTAAATTTAATTTAAAGATATCCTTAAATGAAAACTCATTAAAATCTAATGATATATTAAGTGCATACTCTACACCTTTAGCTTTATTCATAATAATACCAGCATAATATTTTCTTCCAAAATCTAAGGCTAATGGACCTGTTTTAAATCCAAAACCAAGACTATAAGAACTAAGCTGCCCACCTCCAACGGATAGGCCAAATCTTATAGGAAAATTATTACTTATCGCAATAATCTCTGTACCAATTGATAATCTGAATTTATTTGAATTTCCAAAAGATTCATCAAATCCAGTAATTGTATCTATAGATAGTAAACCATAATTCTTAATGTTTTTTGATATTCCAATTCTTAAGGATGAAGGGTAATCTAAATTTATATCTTCAGATGACTGAGATTGCAAGTCAGCACGTTGAAGAGATTCTGATGGAACGATATATGAGTCATCTCCTATATCAATAATTTCTTCTGTTGAAAATAAAGAAGAATTTGATACAATCTCCTCATCATCTAAACATATAAGGTTATCATCGTTTGCTTCATCGCACGTAGGAGCATCTGTTAATATTCCAACTGTATATGAATCTGATGAAAATGGAATGTCTCCACCATCCAAATCAATCATATCCATAGCATTAATAGGCTCAATTTCATAATTAAAATAGTAATACTCATTTTGTCTTAATGGAAGCATATCTTCATAGCTACTCAAAAAAGTTTTGGTAAGATTATCAGCCCCCCAGCTAATACTACCTCCTAAATTAACAAGAGAAATCCCCACATTCCATCCCTCTATAAAGCTAGGTAATAATACTCCTAAGTCTATTGCGCTTCCACCACCTCCAAAAGCTTGTCTTACAAGATATCTTCCTGAACCAGAAAAAGAATCATCATCTGTTTGAAAATAAGAACCTTCATCCTTTACATCTTCTGCTTTAAGATATAATAAACCTTGTAAGTATTTAAATGTAGCTCCAAGCTGAATTGGCTGGTTATCAATTATGAATTTATGAGCATATGTTAAACCTAATTCATTTACTGATACCCCCTCACCTCCGAATTCAAATGTCAATCTATCACTAGTATTTCCATAGAACATCATAGTTAAGACATCTTTAGGAATATCAAATTTAGCATATGAACGATTAACCATTGAAATACCAAATCTTTTATATGCAAAATTCAATGCAGGTATTGGCGCAACAAAACCACCCTCAATAATAATTTGGTTTTCATTTACTTGATCTAAAATATCTTCTTTGGGATAATATGATGCACTTGATGGATCTTCAAGGTTAGCTCCATTAATATCATTATATAATTCAAAACTCATAAAATCATTAAATAAAAATANATTAGCAGAAAATAAATTCATAGAAAGAGCATTNTTNGATGCAAGNTTTGCAGGGTTAATTCCAATTGACTGATACCCTTTTGCTACTGATGTATAAGCTCCAGANAAACCAATCATACGTGGATCTGAATCAAANTGAGAAAATAAAACAGATAAAAAAGTAATAGAAATCAANCTTATCATTCTATAACCTCNCCCATATCAATTTCTATTCTAAGNAAAGATTCAAAGGATATNTAATCAGTAGATCTTAATGTTCTATAACCATTACCATCATCATCTGATTTTGTTAATATAACNTGAGGNGTNACATATANTATATTATCCTTTGANANCCAATCTAATTTATCACCAAGNAAATTTAAAGANTCAGAATAAGANGATGCNNTTTGCACATAACCAGCANCATNAATTTCTGTAGGTAANAGCAATGNCATATCTGCAAGCTTNCCAAAGAAAATAGGTTCATTATTAAAGCGTTCAAACTCTATGTAATAAAAATTATAATCATTAGNACAATCTTGNTCTGGNTTNTCACATTCTACAGATATATTACTTAAATTNTAATATTCATTTATATAATCAACACAAGTCTGTGAAATTATTNAATTTGCAACTTGCTCATCTAANCTTAAATCTGAAACAAGACTATCTAAGCATGGAGGGAATTGAGAACNATTAGATATAAGNAAGTCAAATCTNCCATCTACAGGAATATGATTTTCAATATCTAATTTTAAAACAGCNCTATGAATAGTAGAGTTTTCTTCAGATGCTGNAACAGGCTCTATTTCACTTGGAGTTTCAGATATAAANGTAATATCATCGGTTANAATAATTGTTAAAGGATCTATANTTAACTTAAAATCAGCCCATACAGACACTCCTGGCTCAAGCTCGCATATTCCTGATAAAGAAGCATATCCTTCAACTTGAATATTATCTGCAGAAAACACGTCATAGATTGTAATCTGTTCACCATCTGTATTTAGTCCATAATCATAGCTAGTAGTTGTATAGGTAGTATCTGTGCCATTAATACTTTCTATCTGTATTACATCTAAACTATTTTCTAATATTCTTATAGTAGATTTATCTATAGGCCCAGCGACATCAGAGTAAATTAGATTTGGTTCAACATGAATAGTAGTAGTTTCAAATTCATTAACTCCAATTATATCAAGATTAAGAGTAAGAGGACAATTTATTTCATTAAAAAATATAAGGTCAAACGCTAGAGTAGGTAACTCCATACCTGACAATCCAGCAGGCATATCACCCATTTCAATAGGTGGAGATTCAAATTCTTGCAGATTAACCTTTAATTGATCAAATTCAAAGGCTGTTATATTTGCAGACTCAACACTAAAACCATAAGGCTCTTCTTTATTCATTTCTATTATAGTGCTTGATTCATTTAAAGAAGCAATTATAGAATAGCCAATATTATCTATTATGCTGATATTATCATTATTAGGATTACCTATATAATGATCAGAGAAATCATACATTCCATTTTCATCTAAATCATTTGAACCAATAACTAACAATGCTTGCTCGCTATCATAAAAATTACCAAACTCAATATCAAAACTAAAATCCCCAAACATATTATCTGTATATTCAAGATACAATTTATTTGTATTTAAATCTTCTGTGTCAACTAGATGTGCACTTATTAAATCAATACCTTCTTCAACAGCAACATCTGCAGTCCCAGATTCTTCATATAGTATCTCAATAGCTGCATCTATAGCTCCATCATTCATTTCGAAAGAATAACTAATTTCTAGAGATTCATTTCCACTAAAAGACCACCCATCTAATCCTGAATTAACTTGACACTCATTATCTATATAATCTAGGTTAATATCATCTGTGTCAGCAGGAGCGTTATAAGTACTTTCAAGATTATCACATTCTGACTCATTATTAATATCAAGATAACAGGATGTAGAATTATTGCAATCGCAATCTTCATTTAATAAATTTTCAGAAGTAAATGCCAGACATGCAGGGAGTCCCTCCCAAGCACTAGACATTTGATCTTCATAATCAGAGAGAGGTAAATATAAAGTACAGTTTGTAGTTGATATGTCCTGTGGAGTAATTGTAATTGATGGGGTTGCGCTAATTTCAGTAGGAAGAGCGCTGTTATCAAGTGGTGTAGAGTCTGTTACAGGAGCAGCATTGGGCTGCACATTTTGAATCTGACTATTTATCCAAGTTTCACCATTTTGGTTGAGGAACTCTAATTGAAAGTCACTAATAATAAATGGTAATTCATTTGTAAGAGTTAAATCAAATGAACTATTGTTTATAATAATATCATTAACTGACATTTCACAAGTTGTGAAATTAGGATTAGAAGCTACAAGTTCATCACATATACCAGTAAAATCATCTGGTGAATATATAGAAATCGGATCTATTGAGTCTAAAATAATAACTTGTTCACTAATTTTATCCGCAGGAAGACAATCAAAGCTATCAAATTCAGAGCCTAAAATATCTGATAGTATAATTGGTGGTATGGTATTACTAATAGATTCAATATTGTCAGTACTAAAAGAAGGGATTTCTATATCAGGTTCAGTCCCTTCTTGAAATATTGAACCAATAGAAGGTACAGTAAAATAATTTTCATCTATAGATATAGAACCTTCATTCGGCGGAGCAGGAATCATGACTGTATCGATAGATACAGAATAAGTACTATTTTCTAGCTCAATACTACTACTTTCTGAATCAATCATATCAGCAACTTTAAGCTCATCATCTAGCATAGGAATCGTTATAGGAAGTATCCATTTAGGTGTTTCCCAATCTTGAGGCATTCGAAAGTCACACCCTACTATATATAACAATAGAATGATTACAAAGTATTTTAAGCTCTTCAAACTAGTATCTATAATCTTTGGGTTTAAATGGTCCATTCTTTTTAAGTCCAGCATAATCAGCCTGCTCATCTGTAAGCTTAGTAAGCTTCACACCTAGGTGCTCCAGGTGAAGTCTAGCAACTTCTTCATCTAAATCTTTTGGAAGTACATGCACACCTTCAGCAATTTCACCTTTCCATAGAGAAATTTGTGCTAATACTTGATTAGTAAATGAAGTTGACATTACAAATGAAGAGTGCCCAGTAGCATTTCCTAAATTAACAAGACGCCCTCTAGATAGCAATATTATTGAATGTCCATCACTAAATTCAAATTTATCTACTTGAGGTTTAATATTAACCTCATTAATCGTACTATTATTTTCTAAATAAGCAACATCTATTTCATTATCAAAATGTCCAATATTGCAAAGGATTGCATTGTCTTTCATTTTTTCCATATGAGATCCCATAATCACATCTTTATTGCCTGTCGATGTAACAAATATTTCNCCANATTNACANGCTTCATCCATNGTNACNACNTNANANCCTTCCATNGNAGCTTGNAGTGCNCAAATNGGATCAATTTCNGTTANANAAACCNNNGCTCCNTANCCNNNCATNGATTGAGCNCANCCTTTNCCAACATCNCCANANCCACANATAANNACTTTTTTNCCNGCAANCATNATATCTGTANCNCTNTTNATACCATCNNCTAAAGATTCNCTACATCCATATTTATTATCAAATTTTGATTTAGTAACAGAATCATTAACATTAACTGCNGGNAATGGAAGNTTTCCTTCTTCTGCTAATATNTTAAGNCGATGTACTCCCGTAGTAGTTTCTTCAGATACACCTCTAACTGAATCTANAAATTGAGGATATTCATTTAAAAGCATCTGTGTAAGATCNCCACCATCATCAATCAATATATCTGGNCCTGAACCATCTTCAAANTCTAAGGTTTTTCNTAAACACCAATCATACTCCTCTTCTGTCTCACCTTTCCATGCAAAGACAGNNTTTCCTGCTTTTGCAATAGCAGAAGCTGCATGGTCTTGAGTNGAATATATATTACATGATGACCATCGCACATTTGCACCTANATCAACTAAAGTTTCAATTAAAACAGCAGANTGGATTGTCATGTGAATACATCCTGCAATTTTTGCGCCATTCAATGGTTTTTNATTACCATATTTCTTTCTTATTTGCATTAGACCTGGCATTTCTTTCTCAGCTAATTCAATTTCTTTTCTTCCAAAATCAGCAAGACTAATATCTGCTACTTTATAATCATTCATAGTNNTTATATCATCTTCCATAATAAATTTTCCTTTACNCTTTGATCNAATTTCTTATTTTTTTTATCNTCTTCCCATGGAAATCCTTCCCTTCCAAGATGCCCATAAGCTGCTAANTTCCCATAAATAGGTTGTTTTAAATTTAAATACTTAATAATGCTATAAGGTCTAAAATCAAAATTGTCTTTGACAATTTTTGTAATCTTTTGATCNTTTATTTNACCTGTACCAAAAGTATCTATTAATATTGAAACTGGTTCAGCAACCCCAATTGAATAGGCNAGCTGNAGTTCACATCTTTCAGCTAAACCTGATGAAACTACTTTNTTTGCTACATATCTAGCCATATATGCTGCAGATCTATCTACTTTACTAGGATCCTTACCAGAAAAAGCTCCACCACCATGCCTAGCATATCCACCATATGTATCAACAATAATTTTNCTACCTGTTAATCCAGTATCTGCTCCTGGNCCCCCTTTAACAAATCTACCAGTTCCATTTACAATAATGTTTCCACTAAATGGAATATCATAATTTGATATAATAGGATTAATTACAGTTTTTATTAAAGANTCTTTAATAAAATTTTGCTCTTTATTAATTTTNCCTTCAAACTTTTTAAGCAAATCATCATGCTGAGTTGCAATAACAACTTTTGAAATTTCAACAGGATTAAAACCATCATATTTAATAGTAACTTGAGTTTTACCATCTGGCTGAAGATAGTCAAGTTCTTTTGATTTNCTAACTTCTGTTANNTTATTTGAAAGTTCATGAGCTAAATGGATAGGTAATGGCATNANCTGNTTAGTTTCACTACAAGCAAANCCAAACATTANNCCTTGATCTCCAGCACCTTGNTCAATCTTTGACTTTCTATCCAANCCCATTGCAATATCAGGACTTTGCTTAACAATGTGGACATCNATATCTACCTTACTTCCATTCATTCCAGACTTATTACTAGAATATCCTATNTCATTCAAAACTTCTCTAGCTATATCTGAATAAAATGACTTTTTAAGCTGCTGGCTTGTTGTTATTTCACCAGATATAATAATTTTATTTGATGATGCCATTGTTTCACAAGCAACCCTAGCATCTTTATCATTCTTTAATATATTATCAAGTATAGCATCAGAAATACAATCGCAGACTTTATCTGGATGTCCTTCTGTTACTGATTCTGATGTAAAGTAAAATTCTTCATTCATTTATAATGGTCCTCCACTAACCAAGTATTCAACTTCTGTTCCATATTTTTTAAAATTCTTCTTAAATAAATCAGAAAGCTTTTTTGATTCATTTATAAATAACCCTTTATCACTCCAAGCATTTATAGGATTGAGTATTTCAGATTTAACACCATCTAAACTGCTGGGAATCATTAATCCAAATATTTCATCTTTATTAAATGAAACTTCATTAATACTACCTAATAAAATACTATCAATAATTTTTCTTGTATCCCCTATACTGATTCGTTTAGCTCCAGAAGAAGGAGAGCCGCCTACCCATCCCGTATTAACTAAAAATACTTTTGAACCATAGGTTTTTATTTTCTCTTTTAATAATTCTGCATATTTAAGTGGATGTAATGTAAGAAATGGTCCACCAAAACAAGGTGAAAATGTAGCGATAGGTTCTGTGATACCCCTCTCGGTACCTGCTACTTTCGCAGTATATCCACTAATAAAATGATACATAGCTTGTTCTGTACTTAATTTTGCAATTGGAGGTAAAACACCAAAAGCGTCACATGTTAAGAATATAATGTTTTTAGGGTGCCCAGATATACTATCATACCCTTTTCCATATAGTGAATTATCTATATGATTTAATGGGTAAGAGACTCTTGTGTTTTCAGTTTTACTACCATCATTAAAATCAATTTCATTAGTATCCAAATCATAAACGACATTTTCAAGTAATGCTCCATGTCTAATGGCATTATGTATATCTGGCTCATCTTTCTTATTCAAACGAATTACTTTTGCATAGCAACCACCTTCAAAATTAAAAATCCCATTATCTGACCAGCCATGCTCATCATCACCAATTAACATTCTATTAGGGTCTGTAGATAAAGTAGTTTTACCAGTTCCACTCAGGCCAAAGAAAAGACATGCATTTTCATTTTTCATATCTACATTCGCAGAGCAATGCATTGATAAAATATTTTTTAAAGGGAGTAAATAATGAAGAACTGAAAAAATTCCTTTTTTCATTTCACCACCATATTCAGTGCCTCCTATAATCGCAACTTTCTTTTTTAAATTGAATACAATAAAAGTTTCAGAATTCATTCCATGAGCTTCAAACTCATCATTTGATACATCTGAAGCATTGATAATAGTAAATTCAGGAATAAAATTTTCAAGTTCACCTTTTGAAGGTCTTATGAACATATTGTTTGAAAAATGTGCTTGCCATGCTTTCTTTGCAATAATTCTAATTGGAAGCTGATGACTTTTATCTGCTCCTCCAAAGCCATCAAAAATATATGTTTTATTTGTATCTGTATTATAGTAGTCTTTTACCTTATTAAATAATTCATCAAAAATATCAGCTTCTATTTTTTGATTCACTTCTCCCCACCAAAGATGTTTTTTACTCATATCCTCTTCAACAAAATATTTATCCTTAGGAGATCTACCAGTATATATACCAGTATCTACCA
>NZUX01000010.1 GCA_002703645.1 Fidelibacterota bacterium
CTTTGAATTTTTGTTCGGTACTAATGGGCAAGGTCAAGATGTTTTTGCTCAAACTGTATACGGTGCGAGGAAAACATTATATATTGCAGTATTAAGCGGGCTTTTAGTTGTTATTGTCGGTGCAATTATTGGTGGAATTGCAGGGTATTTTGGAGGCAGACTTGATGATTTTTTATCATTATTGATTAATATTTTCTTATTATTACCGGGACTTCCTTTAATGGTTATCCTTGCAGCTTGGTTGCCTCCTGGCTCATTAACAATTATTATTGTTTTAGTTTTTACTGGGTGGGCATGGCATGCTAGAGTTCTAAGATCGCAGGTAATGGCATTTAGAAAACAAGATTTTGTTTATGCAGCTAAAGTGTGTGGAGAGTCTGATTTTAGAATCATAACAATTGAAATTTTACCTAGAATGCTTTCACTAATCACCTCCTCATTTATTGGAGCTACTATATATGGAATAGGAGCCCAAGTAGGTTTGGAATTTTTAGGATTAGGAGATATAAGTCAAGTCACTTGGGGTACAAATTTATACTGGGCTACTAATGATCTTGCTCTTTTAACAGGATCTTGGTGGACATTTGTCCCAACAGGAATATCAATTGCCCTTGTAAGTCTTAGCCTAACTTTAATTAATTTTGGTATAGATGAATTAGCTAATCCTAGATTAATATCTGAACGACATCTTGCAAAAGAAATTGGTAATTCTTATGATAGAAATAGTGCAACTCCAGTGAGGATAAAAAAATAAATGTCTATTCTTAATGTAAATAATCTTTCTGTGGAATATATAAGAGAATCTGATTCAAATAAAGCGCTCAAGAATGTTTCAATTTATGTAAATAAAAATGAAATTTTAGGTATTGTAGGAGAGTCTGGCTGTGGAAAATCAACTTTAATAAAATCAATAATGAGAATTTTAAACGCTCCAGGACTTATTACTTCCGGAGAAATTAATTTTAATAATAAAAATATACTTAATATGAGTGATGAAGATTTAAGCAATATTCGCTGGAAGGAAATTTCTTTAGTTAAGCAGAAAGCACTTAATTCATTGAATCCAGTAGCAAAAATAGGTCATCAACTTTCATTGCCATATAGATTTCATTTAGGATTAGATAAAAAAGAATCTGAAAAAAAAGCTCGAGATCTTCTTAAACTTATTAATATTGATCAAATTCATTTTGATTCTTATCCCCATGAACTTTCTGGAGGAATGAGGCAGAGAGTTATTATTGCCATTGCATTAGCTCTTAATCCTAAACTTGTTATTATGGATGAGCCTACTACGGCTCTTGACGTTATTAATGAGCATGAAATAATTAATAGTATTAAAAATCTTCAAAAGGAGTTTGGATTTTCAATAATTTTTATTACTCATGATTTAAATTTATTATTGCAGTTTGCAGATAGAATATGTGTTTTGTATGATGGTAAGGTTGTTGATAGTGGATCAGTAGATAAAATTAAAAAAGGTGGTGATCATGATTATACAAAATTATTNCTTAATGCTATTCCTAAAATAGATTTNAGTANAAAAGANAAAAATAGTAATTCNAAAATTTTAACATTNAACAATATTAATGTTAAATATCAGCTTGGTTCATGGATGTCTCCAGATATTTTACATGCAGTAAACAATNTTAATTTTANTTTATATAGTGGGCATATTACAGCNCTAATTGGAGAATCTGGTAGCGGTAAAAGTACAATTGCAAAGGTAATTGCTGGTTTNGAAAAATTAGATAGTGGNAATATTCAAAGTCATATAAATGATTTAGAAACGAATTCGTTTGATTTGAAGTATAGAAAAAATGTACAGATGATTTTTCAAGATCCATTTTCTGCACTAAATCCTATACATACAGTTTTTCACCATTTTAAAAGGCCNTTGANGAGGTTTGGGATTNCAGATANAGAGAATATGTGGATAAAGGCATGTGAGCTTTTAAATTTAGTAGAATTAGATCCTGCTGAAGAATTCTTAAATAAGTTTCCTCATGAGATGTCAGGTGGNGAATGTCAAAGAGTATGTATTGCACGCGCCCTTATTCCAANGCCTAAATTAATTATAGCAGATGAGCCTACATCTATGCTTGATGTATCTATAAGAAGTGATATATTGAGATTATTTATTAAGCTTAAGGAAAAATATAGTACTGGNATTTTATTAATTACTCATGANATAGCATCGGCGTCAATATGTTCAGATCGTATTATAGTTCTTAATAATGGNNAGATTGTAGAATATGGAGATACAAATAAAATAATAAAAGAACCAGCTAATGATTATACNANGAGTCTAATTAATGCTTCAGATAATAATTGGTTTAAAAATAATAAGGAGTTATAANAATAGTGAAAAAAGATTTTATGTGGGGAGTAGCAACTTCAAGTTTTCAAATAGAGGGCTCTAATGATATTGATGGAAAGATTCGTTCAATATGGGATGAGTTTTGTGATACCCCTGAAAAAATTAAAAACTCAGATCATGCAAAAATAGCATGTGATCATTATAATAAGTTTAGTGATGATTTTAATTTTCTTGATGAGTTAGGAGTTAATTGTTATAGATTTTCAATTTCATGGCCACGAATAGTTAAAGAAGATCTTAAAACTAAAAATCAAAAAGGGCTTGATTTTTATCATCGAATGATAAATAATCTTCTTGATAGGGGAATTGAACCATTTTTAACACTAAATCATTGGGATATCCCTCAAATTTTCTTAGAAAAAGGTGGCTGGACAAATAGAGATTGTATAAAATATTTTTTAGAATATTCTGATATTGTATCTAGAGAGTTTGGTGATATAATTAATTATTGGATTACGCATAATGAGCCATGGGTAATTTCAAACTGTGGATATAAAGATGGAATACATGCTCCAGGGGAAAAATCAGTATATGATTCTTTAAAAGTTAATCATCATCTTTTAGTCTCTCATGGTCAAGCAGTTCCAATAATTAGAAGTAATTCAAAAGATTCAGAGGTTGGAATAGTGTTAAATCTTACTCCTGGAATGCCAGCATCTTCAAGCAGTGAAGATCAAAAAGCAACTTTACTTTTTAATCAATTTTTTAATGATTGGTTTCTCGATCCTTTGTACGGTAAAAAATATCCAGATGAAGTCGCTCAGGATTGGATATCTAATGGCTTAATTCCTGGTATTGATTTTATAAATGATAATGATTATGATATTATTTCTACTCCTACAGATTTTTTAGGGATTAATTATTATTCAAGGGCAATTATTCGAAGCGATTCAATATCAGAATCTGATAATCTTCCTATTGAAATTGTTGCTGGTGAAAAAACAGATTTCGATTGGGAGGTTTATCCAGATGGATTAGAAAATTTACTTATAGATGTACATAGGCGCTATAGCCCTAAAAGTATATATATTACTGAAAATGGATGCGCATATGACTACCCGATTGAATCAGATGGTGATATTTTAGATACAAAAAGAGTTGAATATTTAGAGTCTCATATACAGGCATGTAGAAATGCTGTAGATAAAGGAGTTCCATTAAATGGATACATGCACTGGTCCTTAATGGATAATTTTGAGTGGGCAGAAGGGTATTGTAAAAAGTTTGGTCTTATAGGAATAGATTTTGAAACCCTTAAAAGAACTCCTAAAAAAAGCTTTTGGAAATATAAAGAAATAATAAATAGTTAAAAATTTTATTTTTTTTTATAATAAAATTAATATTTTTAATTAAAATAATGCTTATTTGCTAAATAAATATTTTATTTATTAAATAAAATTAATATTTTTAATCTCATTTTTTTTAAAGGATTAGAAGTATGAAGAAAGATATTAGAGTTGCTATTAATGGTTTTGGAAGAATTGGAAGGGCTGTTGTGAGGGCGGCTAAAAAGTCAAAAGCCAATATTAATTTTGCTGCAATAAATGATTTAGTAGAACCTGATAAATTAGCTACAGTATTGAAATATGATTCTGTGCATGGTATTTATCCTGGTGATATTGAAGTTATCAATGGAGATATTTTAAAAGTTGACAATGATCATATTAAATGCTTATCAATAAAAGATCCTAATAAGCTGCCATGGGATGAGCTTGATATTGATGTTGTGATAGAGTCTACTGGAATTTTTAGATATAGGAAAGATTTAGAAAGTCATATTTCATCAGGAGCCAAAAAAGTAGTTTTAACTGTCCCGCCTAAAGATAAATTAGACTCTACTATAGTGTTAGGTGTAAATGATTATAATTTATCAGGTAATGAAAATATTGTATCAAATGCAAGCTGTACTACTAATTGTTCAGCGGTTTTATGTAAACCTATCCAGGAAAATTTTGGAATTAAGCAAGGTTATTTGATTACGGTTCATGCGTTTACTATGGATCAAAGGTTACTTGATTATCCTCATTCTGATATGAGGAGAGCTAGAGCAGCATCTCAATCAATCATTCCCACATCTACTGGCGCCTCAAAAACATTGGGTGAAGTAATTCCAGATTTGAAAGATAAAATTGATGGAATCTCATATAGAGTCCCAGTTCCTAATGGGTCCGTTGTAGATATGGCTTTAGAGCTAGAATGTGAAAAAGTTACAATTGATGATATTAATAATGTAATGAAAGAAGCATCTGATACATATCTAAAAGACCAGCTTGAATATTCTACTGAGCCAATAGTATCTGTAGATATAATTGGGAATAGAAATTCTGCAATTTATGACGCCCCATTAACAAGGGTAGTAAATAAGAATTTTATAAAAATTACAGGCTGGTATGATAATGAGTCTGGATATGCAAATAGAGTAATTGACTTAGCGATGAAGATAGCTTCTTAGTGATTTCTTATATAAATTTCAATATGAAATTTTTAATTGCTATAATTCTAATATTATTTAATTCATGTATGGATAAGCTTGATCATAAAAATGGAATACTTAAAGATAACTATAGATTAGTATGGAGTGACTTATTCCTAAACCAATTTTTAGATTCTACTAAATGGAATATTGAAATACGAGATCCTGGTTGGGTTAATAATGAACTTCAATCCTATACAGATAGAGAAAAAAATATTTACATTAATAATAATAATTTAGTAATTAAATCAATCAAAGAAAATTATGGNAATGGGAAGTATACCTCTGGTAGGATCAATACGCAACAAAAAGCTAACTGGAGATATGGTAGATTTGAGATAAGAGCAAAGATTCCTATGGAAAAAGGAATTTGGCCGGCTATTTGGTTGTTAAGTGAGAATATTTCTAAAGATGGGTGGCCAAAATGTGGTGAGATTGATATTATGGAACATATTAATAATGAGAACATTATTTATGGGACAATTCATTCTGAAGAATATAATCATATGACTAAAACACAAATAGGTGGACAAACAACAATAGATAATTTAGATTCTGAGTTTCATGTTTTTGGACTAGAATGGAATTCAGAATCATTAGTTTGGTTTATTAATGATAAAATTTATCATAGAGTAGATAAAAAAGACTATTTTGATGATAAATGGCCATTTGATGATTCATATTTTCTAATTATTAATCAAGCGGTTGGAGGTTTTTGGCCAGGGAANCCAGATGATAATTTTAAAACAACGGAATATATAATTGATTGGGTTAAAATATATCAGTAAATATTTTACAAGTTGTTACTATAATTCAGAGATTAATTTTAATAAATCAAATTATATTACATAGAGTAAAAGGAGAATTATTTATGCACTATTTATTAATGTTTATTCTGAGCTTTTCAGTTTTAGCTGGATACTCTGTTAATTTTGAAATTGATATGAATAATTCTGGTTATCCTAATAGCGAATATGACCAATGNGGTATTAATGGTTCATGGAATGATTGGATGGGTTGGGGAATAGTTTTAAGTGATAGTAATAATGATGGAATTTTTACAGGAACATTGCCNAACCTTAATAATGGAACATATGAATATGTAGTATTTTGTAGNGGATCTGCAGANAATTGGTCTGGATGGGGNGTAGTTATTAACTCACCTATAGGATCTGGGTGTGATTGGAANCCAAACGATGAATGGGCAAATTATGGTTTCCAAATTGANAACTTTGATATTAATCAAGAGTATTGTGCGGGTACTTGTGATAGTAGTTGTAGTAATAATGATAGTTCAGATCAAACATATTCTCTAGTATGGAGCGATGAATTTGATGGTCCAGAGATAAATCAAGATAATTGGAATTTTGAAATTGGAAATGGTAATTGGGGATGGGGTAATGGTGAACATCAATATTACAGAGAAGAAAATGCCTCTATTCAAGATGGCGTACTTATAATTGAAGCAAGAAATGAAAGCTATGGTGGTTTTAATTATACTTCTACTCGAATGCAAACAAGAAATAAAGCAGATTTTTTATATGGAAAAATTTCTGCAAGTATTAAAGTCCCAGAGGCCGGTGGAACTTGGCCNGCATTTTGGATGATGCCTACAAATTCAGTTTATGGTGGTTGGCCTAATAGCGGAGAAATAGATATACTTGAACATTATGGATGCAACCCTGGNGATGTTCATGCAACTGTNCATAATAATACTTATAATTGGAATGGAGGGNTTCCACCCACATCGTACAGTACNAATACAANTGCAACTTCAGAATTTCATAAATATGAAGTTGAATGGACTCAAGATGAACTTAAATTNTTTGTTGANGATNTATGGATTGGTTCATANTATAATGAAAGTAGTGGTTGGGAACAATGGCCATTTGATCAAGAGTTCTATATTATTTTNAATCTAGCAATTGGAAGTCATTTTATGCCATGCGCNACCGAAGANAATCAATTTCCTGAAAGGTATGAAATTGATTATGTAAGAGTTTATCAATTAACTGATGAATATCAGGTAGATTTATATGGGGATGTTAATGAGGATGGTACTCTTGATGTTATTGATATAGTTCAGATTTTAGGATTTATTTTAGGTAATTCTAATCCCTCTGATATAGATTTTTTGATTTCCGATGCTAANCAAGANGATTCGCTTGACATACTAGATATTGTATTTTTAGTTGGTCAGATTTTAAATTAAATAATATNAAATATTTACTCTAAGAATTGAGATTATTTTTAATGTAAATATAATGAATTCAAANTTAAACAAAAAAAGNGGCATNTTGCTTCATCCAACAGCTCTACCAGGTAATTATGGTATAGGNGAAATTGGCCCCGAAGCATATAATTTTATTGATCATTTAGTTGATATGCAGCAAAGTGTNTGGCAAATATTNCCTCTTGGNCCTACTGATATTTATAATTCTCCTTATTCATCAATATCAACATTTGCAGGCAANCCACTTCTTATTAGNTTTGAATTATTAATTGANGATGGTTTACTTGACCCTGCTTTATTAGCTAATTATAAAAAAAATAATTCTGATAAAATTCTATTTAANGATTTAATTGATTTTAAAATTCCAATTTTAAATGAAATTAGTATGNAATTTGAAATTAATGCATCTTCTGAAATGAAAATTTCATTTAATCAATTTTGTGAAAATAATTCATATTGGTTAGATGATTATTCTAATTATTATGCTTTAAAGATTGAGAATCAATACACTTCATGGATTAATTGGCGTTCTCATATTGTAAAGAATNAGGAGAACATTTATCAAGCAAAAATTATTCAATTTATTTTTCATGAACAGTGGAGTCGTCTTCAAAAATATTGCACAACCCATGGAGTTGAAATTATTGGTGATATGCCTATATATGTAGGCTATGATAGTTCAGATGTTTATTCTAATAGAGATCTTTTTCAATTAGATAGCTATGGAAAAATGAAATATCAGGGAGGTTGCCCCCCATGTGAATTTCAAGAAAATGGACAATTATGGGGAACNCCTCTTTATGATTGGGATAAACATTCTCAAAATAATTTTNAGTGGTGGAAAAAACGTTTTAAAAAATTATTTGAAATGGTAGATATTATTCGTCTTGATCATTTTATTGGATATACTAAATATTATAGTATTCCTATTAATGANAAAACNGCNCATAATGGNAAATGGAATAAAGCTCCAGGTNANCANCTTTTTNATNTTTTNNAATCTTCNNTTNCANATTTTAGTGTTATTGCTGAAGATTTAGGNGATGCTACTTTAGATGTNATTAATCTTAGAGATGAATTTCAATTTCCAGGAATGCTTGTCCTTCAATTTGAAATTGAAAAAATGTTAAGNAAAAAAGATTTTCANAGNAATTCAATTGTATGTACGGGGACTCANGATAATGATACTCTTTTAGGTTGGATTAANTCTTTAAAAGATNGNGATTCTAATAAAAATATATTTACAAAATCTAAGCTTTTAGAATTATTTAANTCNTCTTCTAAAAATATACATTGGGAAATTATTAATTATGCATTGAAAACCTCAAGTGATAGAGTTGTTATGCCAATTCAAGATATTTTAGAAAAAGATTCCCATTCAAGATTCAATATGCCTGGTACTCTATCTGATAATAATTGGTCTTGGAGGATGAAAAAAAATGATTTAACTCAACTAATTAAGAATAAATTGTTAAAATTAACAGTGGATAGTGGTAGAAATATTAATATGTTAAATTCAAAAAAAAGATATGAATCAAAAAAAAGCTAAGATTGCTTATTTTTCTGCAGAGATTGGGATGTCAGCAGATTTACCTACATATAGTGGCGGCTTAGGTGTATTAGCTGGAGATCATATAAAAGCATCTACAGACGCTAATTTACCTATAGTGGCAATATCCCTACTTTATAAAGAAGGCTATTTTAAGCAACAGTTAGACGAATTGGGAAATCAATCAGAGACTTATCCTAGATTTAATTTCAATACNAATTTAAATAAACTTTCTGAGAAATTTAAAATCACATTAAGAAATAGAGATGTATGGGTTGGGGTTTATGAATATATTCATANAGGAGAAAGTGGNCAAAAG
Source organism: Fidelibacterota bacterium (assembly GCA_002703645.1). GTDB lineage: Bacteria > Fidelibacterota > Marinisomatia > SCGC-AAA003-L08 > D37C17 > TMED161. The sequence goes on from NZUX01000010.1 coordinate 8,952, forward strand.
ACTTCTATATATTTTNTAGATACTGATTTAGAAGAAAACATATATGAAGATAGANCTATATCTTTACGACTTTATTCTGGAGATCAAGATCATCGAATACTTCAAGAGGCATTACTTGGATTTGGTGGAATATATTTATTGGAAATGCTCAAATATGAAAATATAATGACATATCATATGAATGAGGGGCATTGCTCTTTTTTAACATTGGCCTTATTGAAAAAATTTAAAGGTGATATTAATAGAGTTCGTTCCTTATGTCATTTTACAACNCATACACCTGTTCCGGCAGGGCATGATCATTTTTCTATTGATAGATCTAAAAAAATACTTGGAGAACTTTTACCAGAAAAACTAAATCTNCCATCATGGATTTCTGATAATCGATTGCATATGACAGAATTAGGGCTTTACTTCAGTAGGTCAGCTAATGGAGTGTCAGAACTACATGGAGAAGTTGCCGACAATCAATTTCCCGAATTTTCTATAGATTATATAACTAATGGAATTTATCATCCTTATTGGCTAGGCAAATCATTTCAAGNGCTTTTTGATTCTAAATTACCTGGTTGGAGAATAGACCCTAGTTTATTATTAAATCTAAATAATATTTCTGATGACGAATTAAAATCTGCTCATTTAAATCAAAAAAATATTCTTTTGGAATATGCAGGTAAACAATCNTCTAAAATTTTATCTTCGGATATTTTAACTATTGGNTTTGCAAGAAGAGCAGCAGAATATAAACGAGCTAGACTTATTTTTTCAAATTTGGAAAAATTAATTGAAATAGGTCNAGGTAAAATTCAAATCATATTTTCAGGTAAAGCACATCCCAAAGATGATAAAGGTAAGAGTATTATTAAANGTATATTTAAAGATGCAAATAAACTAAAAGATAGTATAGAGATTATATTCCTTGAGAATTATAATATGAGATTAGGGCAGATGATAACATCTGGTGTTGATGTTTGGTTAAATACCCCTCTTCGACCTAATGAAGCTTCAGGAACTAGTGGAATGAAAGCTGCATTAAATGGTATTCCTAATCTATCNATACTAGATGGNTGGTGGGCAGAAGGATGTAATCATGATAAAAATGGATGGGCAATTGGTTCTGCTGATTTTTGTGATAATGAATCTGATGCTAAATCANTATATGATTTAATNGAGAATAAAGTTATTCCAACTTTTTATGAGAACCATAAAAAATGGATANATATAATGCGNAATTCCATTANAACCTCAATAGATTTTACCGCTCATAGAATGATTGCNGAATATAATGAGCATTTTTATAAATTTGATAAAGAGAAAAATTTGACATCAATTAAATGAAATTATATATAAAGAATATAATTTTCATTATTATCTTCACTTCTTCAATATATGCAGNTTCAANAACTACAATTAATATTTGGCATCAAATGCTTTATGAAAACAGAAAAGCATTGAGNGAGATTTGCGATAACTATGAAAAAAGTAATCCAAATATTAAAGTCAATTTAACTTATAGAGAAACTGAGGAATTACGTTCTAGCTTTCAAGCAGCAGCAATGGGAGGTAGTGGCCCTGAGNTAATTTATGGCCCTTCAGATCAGGTTGGTCCTTTTTCTATAATGAATATTATCCAACCTTTAGATCATCTATTNCCTAAAAATTATTTTAATCAATTTGTTAATAATGCTATTGTNAAATCAGATAATCAAATATGGATGGTTGGTGATGTTGTAGGTAATCATCTTATGTTGATTTACAATAAAGATTTGATATCATCACCTCCTAAAAATACAAATGAACTTATTCAAATAGGTAAGGAGATGACTCTAGATGTAGATGGTGATGGGAAAATAGATCAATATGGATTNGTTTGGAATTTCACNGAACCATTTTTTTATGTTCCTTGGTTAGGAGGATTTGGAGANTGGATGCTATCGGATGATAATTCTCCTAATTTAAATACAAATGGAAATAGAAAAGCTTTTCAATTTATTAAAAGCTTAAGAGATGACCATCAGATAGTTCCAAAAGAATGTGATTATGAAATTGCTAATGCTATGTTTAAAGCTGGCAATGCTGCTATGATTATAAATGGAGATTGGAGCTGGGGTGATTACGATGGAATTATTAATTTTGGTATTGCTAGGCTCCCAAAGGTTAGTGAGACTGGAAATTGGCCTTCACCTTTAGTTAGTACAAAAGGATATTCAATAAACATTAATACTAGAGGTNATAAATTAATTGAAACAATTAAACTNATGAAATATCTNACTAGNACTTCNGTTCAATTATATTTTACAGAAAATTTAAATAGTCANCCATCTTCAATAGCTGCTTTAAATAATCCAATAGTGAAAGATAANCTCTTGCTTAAAAAATCTGCAGAAATTATTGAGGTNGGGCGCCCTATGCCTATCATNCCAGAAATGAGAGCTATTTGGGATTCTCTTCGTGANCAATATCAAGCAGTNCTTGGAGGTACTATTACACCAGAGGTTGCAGCTAAAAAATCTCAAATAAATTCTATTAGNCAAATAGAAGTAATGAATGAANTCATTCAACCAGGAATTCAAGGAACTATATTTAAGTTAATTGGCATAATAGGCCTATTGATTCTATTTATAATATGTTTAAAACAGATTCCTGAATTTATAATAGATTATAAGCANAATAAGATTGCANATCTTTTTTTTATGCCAGCTTTTTTAGCAATTATGGCTGTAGTTATTTTCCCATTTATATATAATATTTTTATTTCTCTATCTAATTATTCATTAAGAACATTTAATAATTGGGAAATTATTGGATTACATCATTATGCAAATGTATTGTATGACTATCAATTCTATTCTATTTTATTTAAAACTATTTTATGGACGGTGATAAATATTTTTTTTCACGTATCTCTTGGAATATTTTTAGCAATTCTTATAAATCGCACCTTGCCAGCAAAACCTATTATACGTACACTATTAATTATTCCTTGGGCGGTACCTCAATATATTGCTGCTCTTAGTTGGAGAGGGATGTTTAATCAAGAATATGGTGCAATTAATTTAGTAATAACAAAATATTTTAATTTACCAGCTGTTCAGTGGCTTAGTCAGCCTATGGAGGCATTTACTGCTTGTATTTTAACTAATATTTGGCTGGGGTTCCCTTTTATGATGGTTATTGCACTTGGAGGATTACAATCTATACCTGGCGAATTATATGAAGCAGCAAAGGTGGATGGTGCCAATCGTTGGCANCAATTTAAAAATATCACTTTTCCAATGTTAAAGCCGGTAATGATTCCNGCNACAGTTTTGGGAACNGTATGGACATTTAATAATATTAATGTTGTATGGTTAGTTAGTAATGGTGGAGAGCCATCAAATCAAACACATATTTTAGTAAGTTTTGTTTANAAGGCAGCCTTTAATNTATATAGATATGGATATGCAGCTTCATTATCTATGATTATTTTCTTTATATTATTNGGCTTTGTTTTATATTTCTTAAGACGNACTCGAGCTACAGAGGGAGTGTATTAGTGAAATCTAAAATAGAGACTATTTTTATTTTTTTATTTTTACTCTTTTTTACTTTGATAACTATATATCCAGTATTAAATATCTTAGCAGTTTCAATTAGAACTGATAATGCTTTTCAGACTCAATCATTATCCTTAATTCAAGAAGCAGAAGAATTTGTTGATTTAAACAAAAATAATAAATGGGATACTAAAGAACCATTTGTTGATTTAAATAATAATGGNATGTGGGATGCCGGTTCTAGTATTAAATCTTATATATCTTTATTTACTAAAACTGATTTTTTAATTTGGGCNAGAAATTCTATTTTCATTTCATTTTTAGTTACTCTAACTGGAGTATTATTTGCCTCAACGGGAGGATATGCTTTATCAAGATTTAAGTTTAAGGGTCGTGATTTTGGCATGATTGCACTTTTAACTACACAAATATTTCCAGCAACCATGCTTCTTCTTCCATTTTTTATNCTTCTTTCTTATTTAGGACTAATCAATTCATATATAGGTNTGATTATAATTTATTCTTCTACNGCANTACCNTTTTGTATTTGGCAAATGAAAGGTTACTATGATACAATTCCTCCATCACTAGAAGAATCTGCAAGATTAGATGGCTGTACTCGCTTTCAAGCTTTTTATAAAGTAATTTTACCTTTATCTCGGCCAGCTCTTGTTATTACTGCATTATTTAGTTTTATGGCAAGTTGGAGTGAGTATGTGGTTGCGGCAATCATCCTACAAGATCCAAAACTTTATACATTACCTTTAGGATTAAAATCTTTTCAAGCTAGCTTATCAACTCAATGGGGTCTNTATGCAGCTGGAGCAGTTATTGTAAGTATTCCTGTAACTATTTTATTTATTTCATTATCTCGTTTTTTAGTTTCTGGACTCACAATGGGTAGTGTNAAAGAATGAAATATCAATTAATATAATGAGGAAATTATATGAGTAATATAAATATTAGAAATTTAAGTAAATCATATGGTGATAAAGAAATTTTAAAGAAAATTAATTTAGAAATTAGGAATTCTGAATTTCTAGTATTGGTNGGTCCTTCTGGTTGNGGGAAATCTACTACTNTGAGATTAATTGCAGGATTAGAAGATCCATCGGAAGGCGAAATCTTTATTGATGATACTTTAGTTAATCATATTGACCCATCAAAACGTGATATNGCTATGGTTTTTCAGAATTATGCACTTTATCCTCAAATGTCAGTTAGAGAGAATATGGCTTTTGGATTGAAAATTAGGAATATTTTAAAAGAAGAAATAGATATTAGAGTTATGGAAGCAGCAGAAATATTACAATTAGTTGATTTACTTGAGAGAAAGCCTAAAGAGTTATCTGGGGGGCAGCGTCAGCGTGTTGCTCTAGGTAGAGCAATTGTAAGGAAGCCAAAAGTTTTTTTATTTGATGAGCCTCTATCAAATTTAGATGCTAAATTACGTCAAGAAATGAGGTTAGAAATTAAGAAGCTTCATCAGCTATTAGATACGACCATGATATATGTAACACATGATCAAGTTGAAGCAATGACTATGGGTGATAGAATTGCTGTTATGAATAATGGAATTATTGAGCAGTTAGATTCTCCAGAAGTTACTTATACAAAGCCCAAGAATATATTTACTTCTACGTTTATTGGAACGCCACAAATTAATTTATTTAAAGGCGAGTTAAAACAAAGTCAATCTAAATGGATATTTGTATCTAATGAATTAACTTTTCATATTGAAAAGACTCATTATCAATATTCAAAACTTAATAGTGGAAACTTTGTATTTGGGATTAGATCAGAAGATATACATTATAATAAATCTTTAAAAACTAAAGATGATAAAAATATTATTGATGCAAAAATAGAAATTATTGAAGATTTAGGGTCTGAGACAAATATGCACCTTACTAGCTCATCTAATCATTTTACCGCAAGATTTAATCATAGAGTTAAGCTTAATTCTCAAGATTTTGTTTCTGTTTTATTTGATATTGATCAAGGGCATTTTTTTAATATAGATAGTGGTAAAGTTTTATGATTTTAAAGTTTAATAAAATACTACTAATTATTTCATTGTTATCTATTGGCCTTTCAATTACAGTAGAAGATTTATCTAATGAAATTACTATTGATGGGATAAGCAATGAGCTGGATTACTATGATCGGATATTAATAGATGATGATGGTAATTTATTAGAATCCCCACAAGACTCTAGATGGGATAACCCTGAATATAATGATGTGAAACAAATCAAAGTTACTTGGGATTTAGCTAATCTTTACCTTGCCGTTGATGCTTGTAGTTATGGTAACAATGTATTATTGTTCATTGATATTTATGATAGTTATGGAATTGAAAATATGAGTCAATTAAATAATTTAGATGATTCAGCTACTTGGCGTCGTTCTTTTAGTTTTTATAATTTAAATCCTGATTTTTTTGTAGGAACATGGGATACTAATGAGACCCCACAATTTTGGAAAGTCGAAGAGGGTGGAACTAGTCGTATAGAAGAAATACCTGAAGATATTGAAAATGATGGAATGAAAACATCTGCTACATTTGATACTAATAATCTAGATGGTGCAATGGAAATAAAAATTCCTTTTAGTGTTCTTTCTAATAATGTAAATGGATTGCTTAATTTTAATAAAATTAAATTACTTGCAGTAATTACAGGGCCAGATGATTATAATAGTGGTCCTGATTGTGCTCCAGACAATTTAGGCGGGATGGCATATGATCCTAGTCAGATGGTTATATTAGATAACTATGTAGAAATCACTATTGATGCAGATAATGATAGTAATCCAGATATTGGAATTAACCCTAGGGACCAAGCTAGCTATTTAGAAATGCCACCTATAAAGCCAGAGGCTTTAACGGTGCAAAATGTTATTTTTCAAAATGGAAAAACTTTTTCACCCATTTTAGATGGATCTATTGAATTTGAATTAGATACAAATAGAGCTTCAGATTTTAATGTTAAAGTTTTTGATCTCAATGGAAAGTTTATTGATTCAGCTGATAATTTAGATGGTTTTTTACATTGGAGATGGGATGGTAAAGACCAAAGTGACAATTTAGTCCCATTTGGAATTTATATTTTATGTTTTATTGCGGATAGCGGAGAAATAAGTCATAATGAAGCGATAGTTGTTATTAAATGATAAAAATCTTTTTCATATTAATTTTTATAAATCTTTCATTTACTAATTTTATTGGAATGAATAATGGAGCACGTTCTCTTTCTATGGGTGATGCTTATGTTGCATTATCAGATGAATCTAGTGCAATATTTTATAATCCTGCAGGTTTGGCTAATATTAGTCATGTTGATTTTATCGCATCCAGACAAAGTTTGTATGGTATATCTGAACTTTCTAATGATATGCTTGCGATATCTTTTCCAACACCAATTTTAAGGACAGGATTTGCAGTTCAGCAAATTGGTCTATCTAATGAATATTTAGAAAAAATTATTTATTTGTCTATTGCTGGAATTATTAGACCTGGAAGTATTCCTCTTCGATTTGGAATGAATATAAAATATGAATCTGCAGAAGTAAAAAATTATGAAGCTATCAAATTAAACAATCCTTCAAATTTAGATTTAGATTTAGGTGTTTTAATTGACGTTACAAAAGATTTATTCTTAGGATATTCAGTTAAAAATGTCCTGGAGCCAGAGTTTGAATTTATTTCAATGAGTGATAAATTAGATAAAATACATACTATGGGGATATGTTATAATTGGAGAAAGTCAGTTAACTTTTTAGCAGATTATACATGGACAGATATTAATTCTCATTGGAATTTGGGCAGTGAAATATGGTTTTTTAATATTTTGGCTGCCCGTCTTGGTGTTTATAATCAAAAATTGACTGCAGGCTTTGGATTAAAAACAAAAAAATGGTCAATTGATACTGCTATTTTAACTCATGAAAATCTTGGCAGTACTTATCGTATGTCTTTTGGTTTAAGGATGAGTAGATGATTATGAGAATTTTTTTCTTAATATTCATACTTTTCTCTTTTTTACTTTCTTCAGTAGATATGGAAGGATTCTATGAAGGACAGTATGGAAGATCATATGAATCAGATATCTTTAATTGGAATATATGGGAACCTAATCTTTATTTGGAAACTAGATTGTATGGCGATCCAGTTGAAAATTCTAATTTTTATATAAAATTCTATTCGGATAAAGATTATTCTAATAGTGAGAAGCCACTTGCGGTATTAGCAGAGGGACA
>NZUX01000011.1 GCA_002703645.1 Fidelibacterota bacterium
ATCACCATACATCGTACAATACCCAAGAGCGAGCTCAGTTTTATTACCAGTATTTAAAACTAAAGCTCCTATTTTATTTGATATTGACATTAAAATATTACCCCTAATTCTTGCTTGTAAATTTTCTTCAGCTAATCCTCTAGGGGTATCTTTGAAAAAAGATTCCATATTAGATAATACCTTTTCATAAAGCTCATTAATGGGAATAGTTTCAAATCTTATACCTAAATTATCAGCCAATATTTTAGCATCTGATTTACTATGATCTGATGAAAATGAGGATGGCATCGATACTCCTACAACATTATCTTTTCCTATTGCGTCTACTGCGATGGCTGCTGTAATAGCTGAATCAATTCCTCCACTTAATCCAATTACAGCTTTTTCAAATCCAGATTTTTTAAAATAATCACTTAATCCTAAAGATAAAGCATTAAATAATTCTTCCGATTCATCTATATAAGATAAAGGGTCATTTAAAGATTTAGAATGGCTACTATCAAAATCAACCATATCTTCTTTAAAGCTACTCCCAAAAGCTTTAATATCTCCATGATTATCTAGAATGAATGAACGACCATCAAATACAAGCTCATCCTGTCCACCAACAATATTACAGTATATAAAGTAATACTTTAAGTCTTTGCATTTATCTCTACATAAAACAAGACGCTTATCTAATATTTTTTTTCTATATGGAGATGCGGAGATATTGACAATCATCTCAGCCCCTTTATCTATGAGTGTTTTTGTAATTTTAGTTGAATAGCTCTCATCCCATAGATCTTCACATATCTGAATACCCAAGCTAACTTCTTTATTATTAATAAATACTTTAATTGGAGATATTTTATCTGATGATGTAAAGTATCTAGTTTCATCAAACACATCATAGGTAGGAAGCAAAACTTTACTATGACAGCCTACTACCTTACCATGCTGCATAACTACAGCAGAGTTCATCAATGAATTACTCTCATACGCAGGAAGCCCTAAAATAACAGCCTGATGTTTTACGCATTTTTTAATATCAACAAGTGACTTTTCTACTTCTTTAATAAATTTATTATCAAACAGCAAATCTTGGGGAGGATATCCTGTTAATGCCAATTCAGGAAAAACTAAGATATCGAATTTCTCAGAAGATTTGATCGTATTTTTAATTAACTTAGAATTATATTCAATATCTCCAACGATAGGATTAATCTGAGCAAGACGAATTTTCAAATCACACTCCTATGGGTTAATTCGTCCCATTGTTCTAGCAAAAGGAGTTGTTTCTCTTATGTGAGAAAGTCCACATATCCACGCAACTACTCTCTCAAGTCCCATTCCAAACCCTGAATGAGGAACAGACCCAAATCGTCTCAAATCTAAAAACCATTCATAATCATCTTGATTCAAACCTTCTTCTTCTATCCTTTCTATTAAAACATCAATATCTGTTTCTCTTTCTGAGCCCCCAACAATTTCTCCATAACCCTCAGGTGCAAGGATATCCATGCCAAGCACAACTTTTTCATCTTCTGGATCTCTTTTCATATAAAAGGCTTTAATTTTAGATGGAAATCTATGAACAATAACAGGCCTATCATATTTCTCAGCAATATGTGTCTCCTCAGGAGAACCAAAATCATCTCCCCATTCTATATCAAAGCCATCTTTTTGAAGTATTTCAATACAGTCTGTATAACTTATTCTTGGAAGTGGACCTTTAGTTTTCTTTAGCAAATCAACATCTCTATCTAAAACCTTCAACTCTTCTAAACGATGTTCTAGAACTTCATTGACAATATGAACCAGAAGATCTTCGGCCCATTGCATATCCTCCTCAATGTCACAATAAGCAATCTCAGGCTCAACCATCCAAAACTCAGTAAGATGACGACGAGTTTTACTTTTTTCAGCTCTAAAGCATGGTCCAAAATTATAGTGACGACCAAATGCCATCGCTGAAGCTTCACCATACAGTTGCCCTGTTTGGGCTAAATAAGCTGTTTTTCCAAAATAATCTGTCCCAAACAAGGTAGAGGTCCCTTCCGCTGCATTTGGAGTGAAAATAGGACTATCTACCAAAGTAAAATCATTGGAATCGAAAAAATCTCTTATAGCTTTAACTATTTGATGACGAACCCTAAGAATTGCATGTTGTCTTTTTGAACGTAGCCATAAATGTCTATTATTCATCAAAAAATCTGTGCCATGCTCTTTAGGTGTAATAGGATAATCTTTACTTAGATGGATAAGCTCAACATCACTAACAAGAATTTCAAATCCACCTGGAGCTCTTTCATTTTTAACCACTTCTCCAGTTATAATAACTGAAGATTCTTGAGTTAATGTTTTAAATAATTCAAATTTCTCATCACCAACATCATTTTTAACTACTATACACTGCAATAAACCAAAACCATCCCTAAAAGTCAAAAAACCAATTTTTCCACTTCTTCTTGAGTTATATACCCAGCCTTTAAGGATAACTTTTTCTCCAACATATTTACTTACCTTATTAACAAAAACTCTTTTCATTTCTTTCTCCTATTACCAAGTTGAAACTATACTATTTATAATTGAATCTGATATTTTTTTTGAAGCTATTCTAATTGCACTTTCCCTAGGAAGACCATATTCATCATCGTCATCACCATCTATATAAGTATCACTATCATTATCTATATTATCCTGACCAATATCCCCCACACCGGGGTCATAGGCTCCCCATGCACTAATTTGGTTTTCAAATAATAATTCATTATTAACAAGATCATACCATGCTATTTTTGCTTTTATAGTTATTCTATATTCATTTACTATTTCATACTTATCATCTGCTGATTCAGTATTTTGATCGAAATCATATGAATAAGCCTTATCTGAAAATGATATTAAAATAATATCAATTCTACTATCCGCTTCATCTAGAGGCAATAATTTTAAAACATTTTCTTTTATAATAGACTCATCCATTTGAATTTTAATAACCTCAGAAGCAGATGATTCTATAGTATGATTCTCTATTGGAGATATATATACTGAATTAATATGAGGAGGAATTGATCCCTTGAAAGAATAAAAAGAGCAACCTGTTATAAAATATAATATATAAAGATATTTAAATTTCATATTCTTTTATCTTTCTATATAAAGTTCTCTCAGAAATATTCAATACTTGAGCAGTCTTCCGTCTATTACCTTTAAACTTTTCTAAGCATCTTTTAATCATTTCATGCTCTAATTCATCTAAACTGATTTCTCCAATAGTATCTTCATTCAAAGCATACATACTAGCATCTTCAATATTTTCTTTATTATCATGAGGTGATGATATACTATTTGGAGAAGGTAAAAATAATGCTGAATTTGAAGGTGTAGTCTCACCTGATACACTAGCGCTAGCTGAAGGATTTACAAGAATTTGCTTTATATCATTTATATCTTGTCTTAAATATAATAATTGCTTCAATATAAGCTCTCTCTCTACTTGGTCCGATTCCATATCTACAGGCATTGGAAGATTCATATTCGAACTAATTGTCTCCATATTTAATTTTTCCTTAACAATATCTGCCGTAATTCTTTTACCCTTATTCATAACTAATAAACTCTCTACCACATTTTTCAACTCTCTAACATTACCAGGCCATTCATAACTCTTCATAATATCAATGGCCGCAGAATCAAATCCTTTATATGGTATATCGTTCTTAACTGTAAACTCAAAACCAAATCGCTCAACTAAATCAAATATATCATCCATATGTTCTACAAGAGAAGGAACATTAATATTTACAGTTTTAAGTCTATAATATAAATCTTGTCTAAAATTCTTTTCTTTAACCTCTAATAATAAATCTCTATTTGTAGCAGCTATAATTCTAGTATCAATCTTTTCAGATTTCGTATCTCCTACTCGAATAAACTCACCTTGCTCTATTACTCTTAAAAGTTTGGCTTGTATTTCTAATGGTAATTCTCCTATCTCATCTAAAAATATAGTCCCCTTATCAGCTGCTTCAAAATATCCTTTTCTTGATTCTGTTGCNCCTGTAAAAGAACCCTTTTTATGCCCAAATAATTCACTTTCTATAATACCCGTAGGAATAGCAGCGCAATTAACCGTAATCAACTTTTCATGCTTCCTTTTACTATTTCTATGAATTGCTTTTGCAGCCATTTCTTTCCCTACTCCAGACGCTCCTGTAATAAGGACNGAAATATCNGTAGTAGCAACTTGNCCAATCATAGAAAGCATCTCATTCATTTTCTCTGATTTACCAATAATATTTGCTGATTTTCTTATTTTATCNATATCTACAACCATAGGAAATACCTCACTTATAACTTAANCCTTTTTGACCAATATCTCTGCGTAAGAATTTNTCTTCAAAGGTGATTTTTTCTGATAAACTGTAAGCATTTTGGATAGCTGATGANAGATCATCTCCAAAACCTANAACATTTAGTACTCTACCTCCACTTGTAAAAACTTCATTANTAATTAATTTGGTTCCAGCATGAAATACTAGNCCNNCATCTATTTGATNAAGGCCACTTACCANCATACCCTTCTTGTAATCTTCAGGATAACCTTTAGCNGCTAAAACAACGGTAACTGCAGTTTTATCTGATACTCTCAAATCAACCTCTAANAGCTTTTCATCTAAACAACTGTTNAATAAATCATATAAAGATGAATCAAGCAAAGGTATTACAACNTGTGTCTCGGGGTCACCCATTCNAACATTAAATTCAATAACAAATGGATTGCCATCNACAATCATAATACCCACNTATAAAAAACCCTTATAAGGTTGNCCCTTNTCTTNCATAGCATCTAATATNGGNTTTATAATTCTATCCTCAGTTTTTGATATGATTTCAGGAGTAGATAATGGAGTAGGAGAATACGCACCCATGCCACCAGTATTAGGNCCCNTATCTTGGTCAAAAGCTCTCTTATGATCTTGNGCTGTATTTAATATTCTATAATTAGAGCCATCACATACGGCAAATATAGAAAGCTCTTCACCTACAAGGCACTCTTCGATAGAAACNCTNTTAGANGCTTCTCCAAATTTCAAGTNATTGAACATCGNATTGATTGCCTCATCAAATACATCCTCATTATGACATACAAAAACACCTTTTCCAGCTGCTAGNCCATCAGCTTTAACAACTAGCGGNAGTCCCCACTCTTCCTTAACTTTAATACTCTCTTCTACCGAAGAGCATTTAATATATTTAGGCTGAGGAATATTNTATTCTTTCATTANATCTCGAGCAAAGATCTTACTGCTTTCGAGTTGAGAGCAAAACTTNCTAGGCCCAAATACTCTANCATTATTTTGTTCTAAATAATCTACAATACCATTAGCCAAAGGAGCTTCTGGCCCAATTACAGTTAGATCTATATCAAGATTATTGATTTNCTCTAAAACTTTAACGTAATCATTAACATCAATATCTAAATTTGTTGAAAATAATTCTGTACCACCATTCCCTGGGGCGCAATACACCTCACTCACTTCGCTATCCTTTGAGAACTTCCATGCAAAAGCATACTCTCTNCCCCCGGATCCTATAACAAGCACTTTTTTCTTTGACATCAATTTACCTCTCGTTTAATTTCCTCTATCTTATCTCGATAAATTGCAGCTAATTCAAATTTCATTTCTTTAGCTGCATCTTTCATCTTTTTCTCTAGAGTTTTTATTATATCTTCCTGTTCAATTTTATTGATATTACTAATATCTATACTAANAACTTCTTCATCAAGNGCTCCACCAAGNTCCTCTTCTCTCTCATCTGCAACAGATGTAGATATTGATATTTCTTGATTACTTTTCAATATCGTTTCTGGTGTTATTTTATTCTTTTTATTATATTCCATTTGAATTTCTCTTCTTCGATTCGTTTCATCAATCAAATGTTGCATAGCCTCAGTTATACTATCNCCAAACAAAATCACTTTACCATTAACATTTCTAGCTGCACGACCAGCGACCTGTATAAGCGATGATTTAGATCTTAGGAACCCTTGCTTATCTGCATCCAATACCACTATTAAGGATACCTCAGGTAAATCCAATCCTTCTCTTAATAAATTAATTCCAATAAGCACATCGAAATCACCCACTCTTAAAGACCGTATAATTTTAACCCTTTGAATAGTATCTATCTCNCTATGCATGTATTCACATTTAATGCCAACACCTTTTAAATAGTCTGNNAAATCCTCAGCCATCTTTTTAGTAAGAGTTGTCACAAGAACCCTTTCTCCTTTTGAAACAACCTCNTTTATATCGCTAATCAATTGATCAATCTGTCCATTTGTAGGCTTAACCGTTACAACNGGATCTAGTAATCCCGTAGGACGAATAATCTGTTCAATATATTCACCTTCGGTATTTGATAATTCATAATCTGCAGGAGTAGCAGAAACATAGATTACTTTATTNATNAATTTNTCAAATTCATCAAATTTTAAGGGCCTATTATCAAGTGCAGATGGAAGCCTAAAACCATGCTCGACCAAAGATTCTTTTCTTGAACGATCGCCGTTATACATAGCNCTAACCTGNGGAATAGATACATGNGACTCATCAATAAAAAANAAATAATCATCAGGAAAGTAATCCATTAAAGTATATGGTCTCTCACCTTCTTTTCTGCCATCAATGTGACGNGAGTAATTCTCAATTCCAGAGCAGTAGCCAAGNTCCATCATCATTTCTATATCAAACAATGTNCTCTGCTCAAGACGCTGAGCTTCTAATAATTTATCATTCTCTCTTAATTGCTTAAGTCTAACATGCAATTCTTTTCTTATATCTTCTATTGAACGATTAATATTTTCTCTAGTGGTTACAAAATGTTTCGCGGGATAAACAAAATACTTATCAAGTTTCTGTTTAATCCTCATAGTCATAGGATCAAATACGCTGATTTGCTCAACCTCATCGCCAAAAAACTCTACTCGAATAGCATCGTTTTCATACATAGGAAATATATCAACCACATCTCCTCTATTTCTGAAGTTTCCAGGCTCAAGCACCATATCATTTCGATTATAATGAATGTTGACTAATTTTTTATAAAATGAATTCAAATCAATCTTCTGACCACATTGGATTTCAACAAGCATACTCTTATAGCTATCTGGAGAACCTATACCATATATACTACTCACACTTGCAATGATAATCACATCTTCTCTGGACATCAATGAAGTTGTTGCTTTTAATCGCAACCTATCAATCTCTTCATTGACAGACGAGTCTTTTTCAATAAAAGTATCCGTAACAGGAAGATATGCTTCTGGCTGATAATAGTCATAATAAGAAATAAAAAACTCAACAGCATTATCTGGAAATAGAAGTTTAAATTCTCCATAGAGCTGCGCTGCTAATGTTTTATTATGAGATAAGATAAGAGTTGGCTTCTTAATTTCCTGAATGACATTTGCCATTGTAAATGTTTTTCCAGATCCTGTTATTCCAAGCAGAACCTGTTCTTTTTTACCATTAAGAATTCCATTTGAGAGAGATTCTATAGCCCTAGGCTGATCTCCAGCTGGAGAAAAATCAGATTTTAATTTAAATTCTGCCATATTGGCTTTATTCCTCTCTATTAATATTTACATTAATATAGTGACATTATTACTTATTATCATATATAATTTTGCATGTTACATAAAGAACTATTAACTTTTAATCAAATAAAGGAGTAATTAAAATAATTTATGCTTG
Source organism: Fidelibacterota bacterium (assembly GCA_002703645.1). Classification (GTDB taxonomy): domain Bacteria; phylum Fidelibacterota; class Marinisomatia; order SCGC-AAA003-L08; family D37C17; genus TMED161. Next base: position 7,749 of record NZUX01000011.1, read on the forward strand.
AAATGATTACATTAGGTGCAGGGTGTTTTTGGTGCGTTGAGGCTGTTTTCTCATCTACATTAGGAGTGAATAGTATCGATGTGGGATACTGTAATGGACATACTAAAAATCCAACCTATGAGATGGTATGTAGCGGCGACACCGGACATGCAGAAGTTGCCCAAATTTCTTTTAATCCTGAAATTGTATCTCTTGAAGAAATTCTTGATTTGTTTTTTAAAAGCCATGACCCTACTACTCTAAATAAACAAGGGGCGGATATAGGAACTCAATATCGATCAGCTATTTTTTATACTAATGATAAGCAAAAAGATATTGCAGAAAAAATGATTGATAAATGGAATAAAGATAAATATTACAAAAATCCTATAGTTACCGAGGTAAAAAAACTAGATCACTTTTATATTGCTGAGAATTATCATCAAGAATACTATAAAAACAATAAATCTGCTCCATATTGCAAATTTGTTATTAAACCAAAGCTTGATAAGCTTAAACAATAATGTACAGTATTTTCGATATTTTTAAGGTTAGTATCGGCCCTTCTAGCTCACATACGATGGGACCGATGATTGCAGCTAAACATTTTAGAGATCTTTTGATAAATAAATCCATTGATTCAGAAGTGAATAAAATTAATGCGGTACTATTTGGATCCCTAGCGTATACAGGTAAGGCTCACGGTTCAGAGAAAGGTGTAGTGCTTGGACTTGAGGGATACTCTCCTGAGACTATAAAAGCAAATGAAATCAAATCTACAATAACGAAGGTTAAAAGAACTAAATCAATATCCATATCTAGCTCAAATAAAATTCAGTTTATAATAGATGAAAATATAATTTTTGATACAAAAACTTCACCTAAAGGGCATAGCAACACTCTTGAGATTATTGCTTATGATAAAAATCATAATGAAATACTAAAAAAAACATATCAATCTATAGGAGGTGGTTTTATACGTGTTAAAGGAGAGCGAAAGAGATTTGCCCTACCCAAAGAATCCCCTTATGAATTTGATAGCTGTGATCAACTTATCCAAATGTGTAAAAAGAATAAAATGAAAATTGACGAGCTAACACTTGAAAATGAGTTAGCTAATATGTCAAAAACAGAACTTAGAAAAAAGATTTTATCAATATGGCAAGTAATGAATGAGTGTATAGAAAGTGGTCTCAACACAGAGGGCGTTCTCGATGGAGGGCTTAAGGTAAAAAGAAGAGCTGCAAAAATTTATCGACAATTAAACAAAAGTCGAAAACTTGATCCATTAAAAGCAATGGACTTTACTGATGTCTATGCAATGGCGGTAAATGAAGAGAATGCTTCTGGAGGGAAACTAGTTACGGCTCCGACTAATGGTGCGGCTGGAATTATACCTGCTGTAATCAGATACTATCTTGAGTTTACACGAAACTCAAATAAGGAAGGAATTATTCGTTTTCTACTTACAGCTGGAAGTATTGGCATACTATACAAAAAAAACGCCTCTATATCTGGTGCAGAGGTAGGATGTCAAGGAGAAGTAGGAGTTGCATGCTCAATGGCTGCCGGCGGATTAGTTAGCGCCCTTGGTGGGAGTAATAAGGAAATTGAATGCGCTGCCGAAATAGCAATGGAGCATAACCTAGGCCTCACCTGTGATCCTATTAAGGGACTGGTTCAAATACCATGCATTGAAAGAAATGCTATGGGAGCAGTTAAATCAATCAATGCCGCTCGATTATCAATGCTAGGGAAAGGGACTCACAAGGTAACTCTAGATCAAGTAATTAAAACCATGATGGATACCGGAAAAGACATGCAATCAATCTACAAGGAAACCGCACAAGGTGGGCTAGCTGTTAATGTAGTAGAATGCTAGAAATTACTTTATATAAAATACTATAAGCACCTTATTTTAAAGGTATTTATAATTATAAAATAAAAAGGCTCTTGTATTTCAAGAGCCTTTTTAAATATAGTCGATATTAGTAGACTAGTTATCTAAAATCATCTCAACTAGAAGCACTACATCTAAGATATTTAAAGTGCCATCTAAATTAATATCACTAGCCCAAAAATCAGAATCTGTAGGTTCTTCAAACTGCAGAACAAACTGAACCATTGCAACAGCATCAATAACATTAACCTCTCCATCATGATTAACATCACCTAAAGCACCAATACTAATAAGCCCTCCGTAAGCCTCAGCATCTACTTGACTACCATTTGAAGAGGCAACAATAAGCTCTGTAAAGTAAAGTTCAATAAACTCACCCCATTCAGCATATTCACTTATTTCAAATGTTAACGTTCCAATTTGAGTACTCTCATCTGAAGCACCAAATTCACAACCAGATAGACTATAAATTAGAGCAATCGTTCCTTCGTCAGTATTATTAAAGTTTGCCTCAAAACAGTTATCTTCTGATAATGTTAAATTAAAATCTACTACTGACTGCCAATCAGATGGATTGGAGTTAAGTGTAAACTGTATTCCAGAGATAGAAACAATCGACTCTAAGAACAATGGAACTTCAACTTCTCCACCAGGTGCAGCCGATCCATCGCCAAGCATTAAAGCAGCTTCAAAGTCTATATTTCCACCACCATCTCCACCATCTTCCTCTTCGTCATCATCACTCCACTCTCCTGAACAATAGCCTCCTGGCATATTAGGAGAGCCATTCCATTCACATCCAACCGCTAAACACTCTTCTGGATTGTCAATATCTTCACATTCAAACTCTTCTTCGTCAT
>NZUX01000012.1 GCA_002703645.1 Fidelibacterota bacterium
AGAGAAAAGGTTTTTATTCTAAAAAAAAAATGAGTTAATGAAAATTAAAATAAATAGATTAAAATTATTCGGATATCATGGTGTCTACAATAAGGAAAAAGAGGATGGCCAGTATTTTGAAATAAATGCAGTTTTTGAGGTTAAAAGCCCCAAGAAAAAAAATGATAAAATAGAAAGTGCTATTGACTATGTAGATTTAATGAATAATCTAGTATTTATTTTTAATTCAAATAGATATAATTTAATAGAATCAATAATTGATGATATGTTTTTATCTGTCTTTTCTAANAAANAAATTAAATCAGGNGANATATCTATAAAAAAAANAAACCCACCAATAAATTTAGATTTTGAATCTATTGAAATTGNNGATANAAGNAAAAATGNTTAATTGTTTTTTATCTTTAGGNTCAAATATGGGAGATAGAATTAATAATATTAATAATGCTATTAAATTAATTGATAAATCATCAGAAAATTCAATTTTATTAAAATCANANATTTATAAATCTAAGGCTATGTATAATACGAANTTNGAAGATTTTTATAATATAGTCATAAAAATTAANACGNCATTATCTCCNTCTGACNTGCTTGACTATTTTAAAAATATTGAACAAAAAATGGGTAGAATTAATAGNGGGCATAGATATTCTAATAGNCCTATTGATATTGATATTCTTAGCTANGGTGATNAAGTGATTAATTCTAAAGATNTNACTATTCCTCATCCTCGCATAGAAGAAAGAAAGTTTGTTCTTAAGCCTTGGTCTGATATAGATTCTAGTTATATTTTAGCTAGTAGTAATAAGAAAATATTAGANCTNTTAAATGAAACATCAGATAATTCAATATTATCNATAATTAAAGAATGAAGCTATCATCATATCATATATGNATAGAAGGTACAATTGGAGTTGGAAAAACCAGTNTGGCAAAACTTATNGCAGAAGAAATGGAAGCTAANACAATTTTTGAAGAATTTGAAGAAAATCCATTTTTAAGTAATTTTTATTCTGATAAAGATAGATATGCAATGCAAACTCAATTATTTTTTTTATTATCTAGATATAAACAGCAACAAGAGCTCCAGCAAGTAGATATGTTTACAAAAGCAATTATATCAGATTATATGTTTGATAAGGATAGACTTTTTGCTGCTTTGAATTTAAATGATATAGAACTTGATCTTTATAATCGTATTGCTAACGAACTNCAAAAAAATATTGTATACCCAGATTTGATCATATTTCTTCAATCTGANACTGATCGACTTATGTATAATATTAAAATAAGAGGAAGAAATTTTGAAGAAAACATGGACTGGAAATATATAGATGATTTAAATCAAATATATAATGAATATTTCTTTCGTTATGATAAGGGGCCTTTAGTTATTATTAATACTAATGATATTGATTTTGTTAATAATAAGAATGATTTAAAAGAAATTATAGAATTTATTAAACAGCCTGGCGAAGGGACTCGATATTTTAACCCAATTAAAACATTTAAGTAATGTCATTTTTTTTATATATAGTACTATTTATCTTAATATTTAGATTTATNTCAAGATATNCATCTTCGCCGAAAATTAAAAAAAATAAAAACAACGAAGAAATTAAATATCAAGANGCCGAATTCCGAGANATCGATTGAAAGCAGTTATTTTAGAAAANCATGGNNCTCCAGATGTTTTAAAATATAAAGATATCGAATCTCCTTTATGTGAATCTGATAAAATTAAAATTAGAGTTAAAAGTGCATCTATTAATCATTTAGATTTATGGGTTCGTTCTGGAATTCCTGGTATGAATTTTAATCTTCCAATGANAATGGGTTCAGATGGCGCTGGAGTNATTGANGAAATAGGAAAAGATGTTAAGAATTACAATATTGGTGATGATGTNGTTATCCAGCCAGGAATATATGACTCTAATTGTAAATTATCNAAAAGAGGGGATGAAAACTTTTCTCCATCATATGGNATATTAGGTGAGACTCAAAATGGNGTGCAGTCAGATTATGTCTGTCTTGACCCTATGCATNTTTATAAAATGCCAAGTTCATTATCTTATACAGAAATTTCTTCAATGCCATTAACTTTTATGACTTCATANCAAATGCTTTTTGAGCGNGCTCAATTACTTGATTCTGATATTTTATTAGTTTATGGTGGTACTTCNGGNGTTGGTTCTGCTGCAATTCAAATTGCTAAAGATTATGGATGTAGAAAAATCATTTCAACAGTTGGNAGTAGNAAAAAAATAAAATATGTTGAAGATTTGGGAGCTGATGCAGTTTTTATTCATGATAAAAANCTNTATTATAATATTAAAGACTATTTAGGGAAAGATAANGTCGATATTGTTTTTGAGCATATCGGTAAGAAAACCTGGGATACTAGTATAAAACTTCTAAACAAAGGTGGNAAAATAGTTACTTGTGGAGCNACTACNGGCTCTAANGTAGNTATAAATCTTACACATATTTTCTTTAAGCAATTATCAATTTTAGGTTCAACGATGTCAAATATTAAAAGCTTTGAAAGTGTTNTAAAAAAAATTGAGGATGGAAAGTATAAGCCCTTAATCGATTCTATATTTCCAATTTCTGATATTGTTGATGCACATATTAGAATAGAAAATAGAGAAAATATCGGCAAAGTTGTTTTAGATCTTTCATAAATAATTTATATGTATTATATCATAATAATATTGGTGCTATGGGAAATCTATTGGAAATATAAATCTTTATGGATAGCTAGTAAGTATAATGAAAAAAAATGGTTTTTTATGATATTAATTTTTAATACAGCCGGATTATTGCCAATTTATTATTTATTTAAAAGAGGATATTTTCATAAGGACTATATTGATTAATCTAGATGCTTTAAAGCCTTGGAATGCTAATTAGAGAATTAAAATAATGATTATTATATTTTTATTTACTTTAACATTAATATTCTTTTTAACAATATTCTTTAATATAAGATATAAAGAGCTTCGCTGGAATTGGAGTGAAATTGATATAAATAGAATATCATTCCCAAAATCTTTCATTTGGGGAACGGCTACAGCCTCTCACCAAGTAGAAGGGAATTGTGAAAATAATTGGTCTGAATTTGAAAAAGGTCTGAAGAGTGATGGTAGTCCTAATATTAAAGATAATCAGATTTCTGGATTGGCCTGTGATCACTGGAATAGATATAAAGAAGATATTAAATTAATTAAAAAGCTAGGAGTTGGGCATTATCGCTTTTCTGTTGAATGGAGCAAAATTGAACCTGAAATGGGGAAATATAATAAAGAAGCATTAGGGCATTATTCTAATTTAATAGATGATTTATTGAAAAATAATATTAAGCCAGTAATCACATTGCATCATTTTTCTCATCCAATATGGTTTGATAAAATAGGAGCTTTTGAAAAAAAAGAAAATATATCTTATCTTGTTTCATTTAGCGAGAGAGTATTTGATAAATATTCTGATAGGGTGAAATATTGGTGTACTATAAATGAGCCTGGAGTTGTTGCTGTACAAGGTTATTTTACAGGCATGTTTCCTCCTGGGGAGCAAAATAGTTCTAAAACGGCCCATGTATTTAAAAATTTATTAGAATCGCATGTCCAGATATATCATGCGCTTAAAAGTCATATAAATGGTTCTAAAGTAAAAATAGGGATAGTAAAAAATATTAATCAATTTGAGCCATGGAGGCGCTATCATTTATTTGATTGGCTCTTTACTATCGCTCTTAATCATATTTTTAATTGGTCTACAATTAATTTTTTAAANACTGGAAAACTAAAATTTAGAATTCCAGGATTAATGTGGTTAACACATNAAAACTTAGANGCTAAAAACTCTCTAGATTTTTTTGGATTAAATTATTATTCTCATAATCATATAAAATTTAATTTATTNAAAAAAGATTACTCAGAGTTAAAATATCATTCTANNGATATAATGACAGATATGCCATATACTATATATGCTGAAGGAATTTATAGAGCTATTGAGTTAGTATCTTGTCTAAAAGTCCCAATCTTAATTACAGAAAATGGTGTTGCAGATAAAGATGATAATATTAGGTCAGAGTATATAACTAAATATCTTTATGCTGTAAGCAAGGCAATAGATGATGGATATAATGTTGTAGGTTATTATTACTGGTCACTTATGGATAACTTTGAATGGGCTTTTGGCTATGATATGAGATTTGGATTGTACCATGTTGATTTTAATAATCAAAAACGAACCTTAAAGAAAGGTTCTNAAAAATTTGTAGATATAGTAAATCATGGTAGATAATTCTAGATATCTTGTTATCATATTAGCTGCAGGAAAAGGAACAAGATTATCTACTGATATCCCAAAACCTCTTTATAAAGTTAATGGTACTCCAATTATAGATCATTTATTTAATTCATTCTCTACGATTCCCAATCTAGATCTTCTAACAGTAGTTGGACATCAAAAAAATAAGGTTATTAATCATATTAAAGATAGGTCGTCTTATGTTATACAATATAAGCAAAATGGTACAGGGAGTGCTGTTTTAGAGTGTATTGATTATATCAAAAAATATAAAAATTTTTTTGTATTTGTTGGTGATACTCCATTTATTAATTCTAATAATATATCGACAATGATTTCTTCTCATATAAATTCTAAATCAGATTGCACCTTTTTATATTCGCTCTTTCCATTTGATTTACCATATGCTAGATTAATTTTTAATGATAACGAATTAATTGAGCTTGTAGAATCAGTTCACTTAANAGATAAACAAAAATATCNTAATAATCTATTTACCTCTCAATATCTATTCAATTCACAATTATTTTTAAAACATATTGTTGNTCTTCGAAAAGATCCCAAAACCAATGAATACAATTTGACTGATATTATTAATATATATATTAGNAATCGATATAAAATAAATCCTATTTTAATCAAAGAATTTTGGACTTTAATGGGTATAAATACGATTGATGATATTGCAGTGTTAAACTCTTATAAATAAAATTGAATAAAAATGATATTATAATAAAAATAAAAAGGGATCATATCAATCGGTATGATACTCATCCTGCAATAATTGCAATAGCTCCTGGTCGTATAAATATAATTGGAGAACATACGGATTACAATGATGGCTTTGCAATGCCGGTAGCTATTAATAAATATGTATTTGCAGCAATATCAAAAAATACTACTAATTCAATTAATGCGTATTCAGATGAGATTAATGATTCTCTATTTACATCTTTAGATGAATTAATATCTTATAAAGGTTGGCATAAATATATCTTGGGCGCCGTTAATGAAATTTTTAAAAAATATAATATTAAAAATGGATTAAATATTTCAATTTTTTCAAATTTACCTATAGGTAAAGGAATGTCTTCTTCTGCTGCTATCGAAATAGCTACTGTTAATGCTATTTTAAAACTTTTCAAAATCGATGAATCCGATAAGAATAAGATTAGAATATGTCAGAAAATTGACCATAAGTATATTGGTATTAAAAGTGGCATATTAGATCATTCTGCTTCTCAATTAAGTAAAATAAATAATGTTTTGAAGATAGATTTTAATAGAGAGGTATTTAGTTACGTGAAAATGAAACCAATGAAAGCTAGCTGGATACTTATTGATAGCAAGGTTAAAAGAGAATTGGTTAATACACATTATAACCAGAGAGTAAAAGAATGTGAAAAAGGATTATCGTTATTATCAAATTTGTATAAAAAAGAAATTAGTTTTAGAGGAATTTCTGATAAGGATCTACTTGCAATTAAAGATGTTGAACCAATTTTATTTAAAAGATTAAAACATGTTTTGGATGAAAATAATAGAGTTCATGAAATGGAAAAATTTATAATTAGTAGTAATCTAGAAAAAATTGGAAAAATATTAGTTGATTCTCACTATAGTTTAAGAGATTTGTATGAAGTGAGTTGCCCAGAGCTTGATTACTTAGTTTCATTGTCATCTAAATTCAAATACTGGTATGGTGGAAGAATTATGGGAGGGGGGTTTGGTGGAAACTCGATTAATCTCATCAAGCAAGGAAAAGAAGAAGAATATTATAATTATATTATTAAAAACTACAAGCGAAAGTTTAATATAGACGTGGATACTTATAAAGTTAATTTTTCTANGGGAGTTGAAATAATCGATAATATTAGTGCTGATTAATGATATTCGTTTTAAATTCTACTTCTTCTTAATTATAAAATAGGTCATATATATTATGGAAAATACTATCTTTGATAAAATAATTTCAAAAGAAATAGCTAGTGATATTGTTTACGAAGATGATAATTATTTAGCATTTAAGGATATAAATCCTCAAGCACCTATTCATATTTTANTTATTCCTAAAAAAAGAATTTCAACAATTAATGATATAAAAGAGAGCGATATAAAAATTGTTGGTGAAATGATATTTATAGCAAAGAATATAGCTAAATCAATGAAAATTGATAAAGATGGATATAGATTAGTATTTAATTGTAATGATTATGGTGGGCAAACCGTATATCATATACATTTACATTTATTAGGAGGTAGGTCATTCAATTGGCCTCCAGGTTAAGCGTATAATGTTTTTGTCTAGGCTTAAAATTATTGGATTCAAATCATTCCCAGATAAGACTATTCTTGATTTTACTGATGGAATCACATCGATTGTTGGCCCTAATGGATGCGGAAAAACAAATATAGTAGATGCTATAAGATGGGTTCTTGGTGAGCAAAAAGCTTCTATTTTAAGATCAAATAAAATGGAAGAAGTTATTTTTAATGGTACTCAGAAAAAAAAACCANTNGGGTTCTGNGAAGCTACTTTAACAATAGAAAATAATAAAAACTTNCTTCCTTTAGAATATGATGTTGTNGAGATTAAAAGAAGATATTATAGAAGTGGAGATAGTGAATATTATATTAATAAAACACCGTGTAGACTAAAAGATATTCATGATATGTTTATAGATACAGGTATGAGTAGTGGCGCTTATTCTGTAATTGAATTAAAAATGATAGAGTCAATATTATCTCAAAATCCAACTGATAGAAGGAGCATGATTGATGAAGCTGCTGGTATAAATAATTATAATAAGCAAAAGAACTCTTCAAATAGAAGGNTGATTGCTACTAAGTCAGATATGGATAGAATTTTTGATATAATGAGTGAGGTCGAAGGAAGTGTTAAAAAATTAAAGCTTCAAATGAAAAGATTTGATAGNCATAAGGTATTGACTAATGAATTAATAGTAGCAGAGCATATTTATCATAAAAGAAGTATTGAAAAANTAGATAATAAAATATCACCACTTCAAAGCTCTTTGGACCAGAAAGAAAAAAATAATGNAAGTTTTAGTGAAAATCTTAGAATAAAAGAAANGGATCTTGAAAATATTCAAAAGAATTTTGAGGATACNAGATTAGAATTAGAAAATATTCAAGAGAAAATTAAAAATATTGAAAATTCTATTATTAATAGAAACCAAGATATTATTGTTTCTACTGAAAAAATTGGTAATTCAAAAAGTAAGATTGAGCATTTTAGTAATGAAGTAATCGTTAAGAAGAATCAATTAAAATCTATTCAAAAAGATATTGTAGATATAGAAAATAAATTAAAAAAAGTAAATCCTGAATTTAGTAGAGTAAAGGCNAAGCATGATGAAATATTATCTTCAAATAATAAGCTTGAAAATGAATTATATAAATTAAATAATGAGAATAAAGATTTTAATCTAAAAATTAATGAATTATCATCTGAAATTAATATAGATAAAAATATTATAGATTCAAATAATAGATTAATTGATGAGAAAAATAATTTGATTAAAACATTTGAAAAAGATATCCATCTAAATTCAAAAATTGATAATGATACTAATAATGAGCTTAATGATTTACTAAAAGANCTTAAGGTGTCCGAAGNAGTAAAAAATAAACAAGACTCATTATTAATTAAATTGAATAAAGAAAATGATATACTAACTAATAANCTTATTGATAAAATTAAAAAATCTGAAGAATTTAAAGCAAATATCAAAGAGTTCTCTAATAGAATAGATTTTTATAATAAGGTTTTAATTTCAAAAGAGGGCTTAACGAGNGGNAATGANTTTTTATTTAAAAATATATCAAAATANAAAGGTGTNNTAGGTAGNGTNTCAGATANATTNTCAGCTTCAGATTCCTATCTNCAATCTATATCAATNGCGCTTGGAGAGTATTCAGATTATATTGTCGTAGATAAACTTNNCAATGCGNTGAATATTTTAAAAGTATTAGATAAAAAGAAAATGTCATTTAATATTATTGTTCTTGAAAAAATCAATAAATCTAATATGTNGATTACAAGCTCTCATCTAATATCTAAAATAAAATATCCTAAAAAATTNGAGNANCTATTATGCTTATTGATAGGTGATTTTATTTTAGTGGACTCTTTAAATNTNAAAATGAATAAACTAAATAATTATATNACTCTATCAGGTGATATGATTACTAAAACAGGTACAATGAAAATNAATTCAAANATGCATGAGTCNAAAATGTCTGTTAATATTGAAATTNGNAATCTTGAAAAGAAAATTAATAAAATNAAAAAAACATTAATTATAAATAATGAAAAAGAAATAAATNCTATTAATTCAAAACAGCAGAAATTAAAAATNAAAATTGAAGAAAATATAGCGAAGAAAGAGNCTTTGTATACATTNGTAAATGATTTNAAAATTGATATAGAACAAAAGAAGTTTATTAATTTGGAAAATCATAANCAGATTAGATCAATTAAGCTAAATATATCTAAATTAGAAAAAGAAATTATAGATTNNAAATTTAAGAATAAAAATTTATCAAATTCATTAAAGCAAAAAACTAAAATGATGCTAGAATTAGATATGAAGAATAGAGAGCTATCTAAAACTATTGAAAAATTAAATAATGAATTAATTTCTTCTAAACAAATTATTCAGGAAAAAAATATTGATTTAATTACAATATCAAATAATAGAAACTCTCTTCTAGATAGAATTTCTAATCAAACAGAAAATGGTGATAATATTAAAACAGATATAGTNAGATATAATTATGAGATTAAAGNATTAAATGATTTAGTTAAGGATTTNAATATATCTAAAAATAAATATGAATTAGATTTAAAGGAACTTCATATTAATGAAAAAAAACTAAATAAANTTAAAGATAAATTAAATGATAAATACTCNACTGAATATAAGAAGTTTCAAGTTTATCAATCAGATATAAAAGATAAGAGAAGTATAAAAGAATCTANTACTTCTGAGATTAATAATATAATTGTAGAANTAGAAAANATGAAAAGTGAAAAAGATTTTTTGATTTCTGCTTTAAAAGAAATTGATGTTTCAGCTATTAATNATAGTNAATTTNAAAAAATAGAAAAATTATCTTTAGANGATATATCNAATATTATTGAAAAGAATAGTANGTCTATAGATAAAATAGGCCCNGTAAANATGGAGGTCACTGAACAGCACGAGGCTGAAATTGAACGATACCAATTTCTAGAAGAACAGTATAANGATTTGGTNAAATCAAAAGAGTCCCTTGAAGAGACTNTTATNAANCTTGATGCTGAAGCCAGGAGAAGATTTGAAGAGACTTTTGAAAAAATTAAGATTAATTTTTCTAAAACTTATAATATGTTTTATAAAGAGGGNAGAGCAAGCTTAGACTTGAAGGGTGANGANGTCCTTGATGCAGAAATTATTATTAAGGCAACCCCTCCTGGNAAATCTACNCAAAGTCTAAGGATGNTNTCAGGNGGAGAAAAAGCCATAACAGCTATTTCTCTTTTATTTGCNATTTATCTTGTGAANCCTAGTCCGTTTTGTATCTTAGATGANGTAGATGCTCCATTAGATGATTTNAATATTAAAAGGTTNAATAGTGTTATAAAAGAGTTCTCAAAAAATAGTCAGTTTATTATAGTTACTCATAATAAATTAACTATGGAGGGATCTGATTATCTCTATGGTGTTACTCAGGCAAAAAAGGGAATATCTAAGATTGTATCTGTGAATCTTAAAGATGTTAAAAAGGATAGTAATTTAACAGTATAATTATGAATTTTATAGAAGATATCAATATAAAAAATAAAAAAGTTTTGATTAGAGTAGATTATAATGTCCCTATGGAAAATAATGAAATAGTTAATGATTTTCGTATTAGAAGTAGTCTTGATACTATTAAATATTGTTTAGATCAAAATGCTTCTATTGTTTTAATGTCACACATGGGGAGACCTAAAGATTTGAATGATAAAGAATTAAGTTTAGAACCTATTTCTTGGTATCTAGAAGATCTTTTAGACACAAATGTTTATTTTTCAGAAGATTGTATTTCAGATAAGTCTCTGTTGATGAGCAAATCTCTTCAATCTAAAGAAATTTTATTACTTGAAAACTTAAGATTTCATAAGGGTGAGTGTGATAACGATCTTGGTTTTTCAGAAAAATTATCTAAACATGCAGATATATATATAAATGATGCATTTGGGACAGCCCATAGGAAACATGCTTCCAATGTAGGATTGACTGAATACTTTAAAGATAAAGCTTTTGGATTTCTTATGAGAGATGAAATTAAGTATTTAAAAGATAGTATGAATAATCCTGTTCAACCATTAAATATTATTGTAGGTGGGGCAAAGGTAAGTAGTAAAATCAACTTGATTAATAATTTTATTGATAAAGCTGATATGATATTAATTGGTGGAGGGATGGCTTTTACATTCTTGAAAGCGATGGGCTATGAGATTGGCAATTCCTTATTTGAAGAAGATTTTGAATTTAAAGCATTGGATATAATAGAAAATGCAAAGAAGAAAGGAGTCTCTTTAATCCTCCCATCTGATGTTGTTTGTGCAAAAGATATTGATGACCCAACTACAATTGAAGTTAAAAATATAGATTCTTTAGATTCTGATGATATTGGATTAGATATTGGACCTGAAACTTGTATTAATTTTAATATATTCATTAATTCTTCAAAGATGATTATATGGAATGGACCAATGGGATTTTTTGAAAATAATTATTTTTCAACAGGGACCCAATCTGTTGCATCAGCATTAAATGAAGTCAGCGAAAATAATCAAGCAATTACAGTGATTGGTGGTGGAGATACTGTTTCAGCTATTGACAATTTTAATTCAAATCTTAAATTTACTCATATATCAACTGGAGGAGGAGCATCTCTTGAGATGTTATCAGGTAATAAGCTCGCTGCACTGGAGGCGTTAAAAAAATGAAATATTACTGCATAGCAAATTGGAAAATGAATTTCAATATATCAGATTCTGTTAATTTTATTGATGAATTGCAAAAAAATAACTTGCAAAATAGTAAAACCCAGATTATTTTGTGTCCCTCGTTTACTTCTATAAATGAAGCTGCGAATAGAATTTCTAGTGACACAATTGAACTAGGAGCTCAAAATGTTCACCAAGATTTAAAAGGTGCATATACTGGTGAGATTTCTATTGATATGTTGNAAGAAATTGAGTGTGAATGGGTGATTTTAGGCCATTCAGAGAGAAGACAGTGCTTTTTTGAGGAGGATGTCATTTTAAATGATAAAATGCGCACTGTGATTGATGGTGGCCTAAACCCTATTCTTTGTATAGGNGANAGCTTAGAACANAGAAAAAANAATGAAACNTTTTCNATTTTAAAGCATCAGTTAGATATNGCTCTCAATAATATTAATACAAATAAAAAAATAATTATTGCTTATGAACCTGTATGGGCTATAGGTACNGGNATATCAGCAGAAATTGATATGATTAGAGAAGTAGTTGACTGGATTAAAGAATATTTATTGCAAAAAATATCAATAAATATTCCTATTTTATATGGTGGTAGTGTTTCAAAAACTAATTGTGATAGTATAATTCAATTAGATAACATAAGTGGTTTTTTAATTGGAACATCTTCTTTAGATGTTTNAGAATTTTATAGTATTTATTCAATTATGAATGAAAGGTAATATAGATGTTATATTCAATAGTATTATTTGTTTTTGTAATAGTTTGCTTGCTTCTAGTTGGAATTATTTTATTGCAAACTAGCCAATCTGGTGGTATGGGATCTATTGGAGGTGGAAATAATTTTCTTGATGGCGCTCTTGGTAGTCAAGGTGCTGACTCATTGCTTCTTAAGACTACTACTGTATTAGCTGTAATTTTTATGTCATTAGCTATACTTATCAACGTCATTGATAATCCTGCTTCAGAAATGAATTATTCTACAGAGTCAGTAATTATGAAAAATAAAACTGAAGAATCAATTCCAGGNGCTGAAGTTCCAATTAAAGTAGAATCAANCACAGAAGAAGATTCTAACAAAGAAGTAAAAATAGAAGAATCCCCTTCAACTGATAAATAATTTTTTTCAGCTGAAGTGGTGGAACTGGTAGACACGCTGTCTTGAGGGGGCAGTGGGAGAAATCCCGTGCGGGTTCAAGTCCCGCCTTCAGCACATATAAGGAGTCATNATGTATAAAATTTTTATATTATTCTTTTTTTCTTTTAGTTTTTCATTGGAAAATGATTCTGGATCAAATTATAATGGTGAGGATCCAGCTATTTATTTTGAAATGTATAAAACTTGTTTAGCTAATGATGATATCGGCTGTGCTAATACAAACTTAAATAGTGCAATTAAATTTGANCCAAAAAATGAAGATTATAAAGCATTATCATTCTCTTTNCAGGATTATTTAGAGCTTCTAAATAGAGCAAATAAAACAATTGAAAGACAGCTTTACCAAGAAGCNATTAGAGATTTTAATAATATAATAAAAGAATANCCAGATAGATCTCTNNCNTATTATAAAAGAGGAGAAGTTTATAGAAGTCTAGAGGAATATATGAATGCGATAGCTGATTTTAAAAAAGCTTCTGAGCTTAATCCTAATAAAGAAATCTATAAAACTGCTATATTTTCAATAGCTCAAAGAATATCTAAAGAAGCTGACCAAGCAGCTAAGAGACAAGATTATAATTCTGCTATTCCTAAATATTTAGAGGCAATTTCTTATTACCCTGACTTTAAACAAGCTTATTTTAATTTAGCTAAATCATTTTATGTTTTAACAGATTATGATAATGCAAAAAAATATTTATTAAANAATCTTNAAGTAGANAGCAATCAGGCTCAGTCNCTTATGATGTTAGCTAATATANATCGAAAGGAAAGNAATGCTCCTGATGCAATAATATATTATGAGAAAGCAATTAAAGCTGATCCTNACTTTTATAAAGCTTATTATATGCTAGGGACCATATTGATTTCTTCAGATATACAAAAAGCTAANGGATATCTAAAGAAGGTTNTTAGNNTNAACCCTAACTATGANAAAGCATATGAAACTTTAGGAATAGTTAATATGCAATTAGAGTTAATTGATGAAGCTACTGAAAATTTCTTATCATCAGTTTCTTTGAATGAAAAAAATTCTAAATCTTATTATTTATTAGCTGAAATTTCAAATTCTAAGGGTGACTACGAAACAGCTAGAAAGTATGCAAAAAAATCTATAGAACATAGCAGGAGAAGTGCAGGGGCAGGATGGTATTATCTTGGTCTTGCAGAAAAAAAATTAAAGAATAAAGCTGCAGCAAAGGATGCATTTGAAATGGCAAANAAAGATAAAGATTGGAGAGCCAGNGCTGTTTATGAATTAGATTTGCTAAGTAAAGGTAAATAAATATAAAAAAATAGAAATTATTTATGATCCAAGCTGTTATATTTGATTTAGATAATACTTTGATGGATTTCATGAAAATGAAATCTATGTCTATTGATGCAGCTATACATGGTATGATTGAAGCTGGTATGGATATTGATTTTAGCCTTTCAAAAAAAAATATATATAAAATATATGATAGTAAAGGATACGAGTATCAGGAAGTTTTTGATGATTTTATTATANAAGANTGTGGTCAATTAATCCATAAATATCAAGCNGCAGCTATTGTTTCATATAAAAAGATAAAAGATGCCACAATGGTTTTGTATCCTAATGTGAATAGCACTTTAATTAGACTATCAAAAATGGGATTAAAGCTTGGTGTAGTTACAGATGCACCCAATAGGGAGGCCTGGATTNGATTGTATTCACTAAAAATGCATCATTTGTTTGATTCTGTAGTTGCGCTAGATGATACAGGTAGCAGGAAGCCATCCCCTGAACCTTTTAAAAAAATATCTAATCTATTNAATATATCCNCAANTAAAATATTAATGGTTGGAGATTGGCCTGAAAGAGATGTTATTGGAGCTAAAAAATTAAATATGAAAACTGCATTTGCGAAATATGGAGATATGTTTGGGACGTTGGAATCTGGAGCAGATTANGATTTGAATGATATTAGTGAGATTATTGATATAGTTGAAAAGGAAAATAATTCACATGTATAACATAGGCACAGATATAATTGAANTTGATAGATTNAGATCTNTAATAAAAAAATATAAATTAAAATTTATAAATAGAATATTTTCTGATAATGAAATTAATTATTGTATGGATAAAAAAGANCCATCAATACATTTTGCTGGAAAATTTGCAGCTAAAGAAGCAGTTAAGAAGGCTATTTCAAATAGATATGATAATATCTCATTCTCATTTAAAGAAATCTGTATTGGGAATAAAGAAAATGGTAGACCTTTTTTAATGATGGATGATTTTGATTCTCAATTAATTGATATATCGATATCTCATACTAACAATCATGCTATATCTTTTGCTATCTTAAAAACTAATGATTAAGGTCCTTGANTCTAAACAGGCCTATAAGNTAGATGAATTTTCCATAAGTAGTAAAATAATATCAGAAGAAGANCTTATAGATAATGCTGGNAAGTCAATAGCTTACCATATAATAGAAAAAATCAACCAACCATTCAAAAAAAAATATTTATGTATTGCAGGTGTTGGNAATAATGGTTTAGATGCTATTATCTGTAATTATTATTTAAATTTAAATAATATTNAGTCTAAGCTTTTGATTATTGATAAAAAAAATATTAATCTNACAGCTTCTTCAAAATANCTCAANCCTAAAACAATTTTCAGCATAAAAGATATTCATGATATTTCTAATTTTGATTGGATTATTGATGGGATATTTGGAACAGGATTAAATAGAAAAATAGAAGGTGATTATTATGATGTAATTAAATCATTGGAGTCAATAAAAAACATATTATCTATAGATGTTCCATCAGGAGTATTTGGAAGTACNGGTTCTNCTGCAAATGTATTTATTAAAGCAAAACAAACTATATCATTTACATATCCTAAAGTTGCTCATTTTTTATCAGAAGGTTATATCGCTACGGGAGAACTGTTTTTCTACCCNATAGGTCATTCAGATATAGATGTTGGTAGTACCTTAANTCTGATTGATCAAAAAGATATATCAAGCATGCTAGANCCTATAGATATTAGTCACCATAAATACTCGAAGGGGAAAGTATTGGCTTTATCTGGCTCTGGAGCATATACNGGAGCAGCATTACTTGCNAGTAAATCTGCCATNGCTTCTGGGNCAGGANTTTTGAAGCAAATTGTACCAAGTTCTTTNAAATCTATTATGAGCATGAATAAAGAGTCNGTNGATATTTTGCTAGAAGATAATAATAAAGGCTTTTTATCTATTAATAGTTTTCAAGAAATTGAGGANTATTTTGATTGGCCAGATTGNTTTCTTATTGGACCAGGATTATCTCAGGATGCTGATTCAATTAAATTAATATCTAAAGTATTAAAAGAATTTAAGGGTAGTTGTGTTCTGGATGGAACAGGGCTTACGGCTATATCCGACTACNATAAAGATGGTTTTTCTCAAATACCAAAAAGAACAATTCTTACGCCACACTACGGAGAATTAGCGAGAATNATAGATTTNCCATTAGAAAATATGAAAAATAATATAATAAAGGTGTTATCTGGAATATCAGAAAAGCTTGAAGATAGGATATTAGTTTTAAAAGGACCTAATACCATAATAGTTGATGGCTTAAATCAAATGTATATTATATCAAATGGTAATCANTTNTTAGCAACAGCTGGATCTGGTGATGTTCTATCTGGTATAATTGCATCATATATTGCAATGGGTTATGCTCTTAAAGAATCTGCAATACTTGCTACTTATATTCATGGNAATTGTTCTGNTTCTCTTCTNAAAAAAGGNNATGANCATATTTCTGCTTCAAAAATTATTTCTGAAATTTNTAAAGTTCAATCAGAGCTCAGGATGTAGTTATGATTTTTAATACTATAATTTTATCTNTTAATNTTATATTTATCATTATCATTTCATATTATACTTTTGATAGCTTAAAAAGCTTAAATCTTCATAAGTATGATAAAGTAATTCATTTCATAATGTATTTTTCTATTTCATTGTTAGGATTTAAAAAATATTATTTTAAAAATTATTTAAGCTCATTTTTGATTTTGTTTATTATTTTTTCATTNCCTTTAATAACAGAGTATTTACAATATTACACCCCTAAAAGAAGACCAGATATTTATGATATTTTTTATGATTATTATGGATTACTTGCAGGTATTATNAGTATTTTAATNTATCGTTATGTTAAAAAAAATAAACATTAAAAATCTTGCNATAATTGATGANCTTGAGATTGAACTCAATCCTTCATTTAATGTCTTGACTGGAGANTCTGGGTCTGGTAAGACTATTATTTATAAATCAATTAATTATCTATTTGGGGAGCCTTTTAATAAAGAAAATATACGAAAAGGAGAAT
This sequence comes from Fidelibacterota bacterium, assembly GCA_002703645.1. Lineage (GTDB taxonomy): Bacteria > Fidelibacterota > Marinisomatia > SCGC-AAA003-L08 > D37C17 > TMED161. Next base: position 16,860 of record NZUX01000012.1, read on the forward strand.
CATGTTGTGAGATATCTGGCTTAGTNAGTATTAATTCAAAATCATATCAAATNAGAAGAGTTTTTACTNATNCTAAAACNATAAATTATATAGATGGTAAGATTTTTAGTAGANAAAAATATTTAGATTTCATTGAAGGTAATTGGGAATCCTATGGGCAGCATGAACAGCATTTATTGTTAGATAGTAATAANCATATAATATATATTGATTTATTTGCAGATAATAAAAGCTTACTAATTAATTATAGAACATTATTTGATCAATATAAAATATTGAATAATGAAATAGAAAAAATTGTAGCGGATGGTGAAGATTATTCTAGAAATAAAGAACTTTACGAGTATCAGCTAAAAGAATTAAAAAGTTTTTCTATTGATATTAATGAGGATGAGGTTTTAAAAGAGCAAATTAAAGAAATAGAAGAAAATGAAGAAATTGCTAACTATCTTAGAAATTTGTCAACGATTGATTCATCTTCTAATATATTAGGATTGTTTGCTAAAACTTCTAATAAATTAAAATCAACTCCAAATAAATCAGANAATATAAATAATATGATTGATAGATTAAATGATTTGCATCATGAATTTTCAGATTTAGAGTATGAAGCAGCCAAGCTTTTGAAGAATTATGATTACNACCATAATGAACTAAGAGANTTNCAAGATAAGTTATTAAAAATAAATAATTTAAAACGTAAGTACGGAGGAACAATTGAATCAGTACTTATTTATAANAGGGAACTCGATAATAAAATTGCTAATTCTGAAAATGTTGGAGTTATATTAAAGGATAAGCTATCGAAGAAAGTTGAAATTGAAAAAGATCTATTAAGTCAGGCTAAATTTTTATTAATAAAACGATTAGAGGCCGCTAGGGAGTTAGAAGNAAATATCAAAAATGATTTNAAATCTATGCAAATGGATGATGTTGAATTTTCGGTAAAATTAGGTGATATAGCTATAAATCAAAATGCTATTGAAGAATGCGTTTTTAACATTCAAACCAATAAAGGAGAATCTATTAAATCTATTGGAGATATAGTTTCGGGTGGAGAATTATCACGAATAATGATGGCAATCAAATTATCTATTAATATATCTTCAAATAATAAAATTTTCATTTTAGATGAAATAGATGCAGGTCTATCAGGTAAAGAGGCTGATAGTATAGGTTCTATNATTGANCGTTTNTCNAAAAAAAATCAAGTATTATGTATAACTCATTTNTCTCAGATTGCATCTAAGGCAAAAGAGCATTTTAGGGTATCTAAAAAAGTTGTTAATAAGAGAACTGTATGTTGCACTAGAGTTTTAAATAGAGCTGAAAAAATAAAAGAATTAGCTGTAATGATAAGTGGTGATAATATTACCTCGAAAAGTATTGATTACGCAGAACAAATGTTAGGACAAAAAAATGGATAAACTTGTTGCGGTAGGTGGAAAACAATTAAATGGTGAAGTNGATATTAGTGGNTCTAAAAATGCNGTGTTACCAATTATGACAGCGACCTTAATTGTAGCAGGAAATTATAAAATTAATAATGTTCCAGATTTAAGAGATACAAGAACCATGGTAAGNCTCTTAGAAATTATTGGAGCAAAAGTAGACTATACCAATAAAACCTTAACTATAGATACACGAAATTGTGATAACCCATCAGCTCCTTATGAATTAGTAAAAACTATGAGAGCATCTTTTTATGTTTTAGGCCCATTGTTATCAAGATTTCATTATTCTGAAGTATCTCTTCCTGGAGGGTGCGCCTGGGGACCTAGGCCTGTGGATTTTCATATAAAAGCGTTACGAGAAATGGATGTTGATGTAAAACTTGATAAGGGTAATATTATTGCAGANGGGCAACCTAAAGGGGGTGATATTATTTTTAAAAAGAAAAGCGTCGGAGCTACTGGTAATGTATTAATGGCTGCTACTAAAGCNGCTGGAAAAACAAAAATAATAAATGCCGCAAAAGAACCTGAGATTATAGCTTTAGGAGAATTTTTAATTAAGCTAGGTGCAAGAATAAAGGGGCTTGGTACAGATAATATTGAGATTACACCCATTAAAAATGAAAATAACAATGTTGAATTTGATGTTATTCCAGATAGGATTGAGGCNGGAACTTTTATGATTGCTGTTGCTACTATTGGAGGAGAAGTTANTATAAAAAAGATTAATTGCTCTCANCTTGATATAGTAACCAATTTTTTAAAAAAAATAGATATTGATATAAAGATAAATAAAAATAAAAATAGTCTACTTATTAAGTCAGATGGGAAATATGGNGCCATTAATATAGAAACTTCTGAATATCCAGGATTNCCCACCGATCTTCAAGCTCAGTGGATGGCTATGATGATTAAGGCTAGGGGTGATTCTACNATTAAAGAAAANATCTATAGTGATCGTTTTACCCATATTTCTGAATTAATCAGAATGGGTGCCAATNTTAGGCTAAAAAAAGAAACAGCTTATATCAAAGGTGTTAATCAGATATATCCTGCACCAGTAATGTGTACAGATATAAGAGCTAGTGCTGCNTTNGTTATTTCGGCTTTATCTGCCGATGGGCAAAGTGAGATTAGTCGTATATATCANATAGATAGAGGGTATGAAAAGATTGAAAATAAGTTTTCTCAGTTAGGAGCTAATATTAAAAGAGTAAAGTCTTGAAATATTTTGTTACATATGAATATACACTTTTAATTGAAATATTTATTATTTCATATTAACTTTGGTAAGAGTTNTAAAAAATAAACAAGGAGTAAAATCATGAAAAACGTATTAACAATAGCTTTATCAACACTTTTAATTTCTAGCAGTGTATTTGCTGCTACATCACTAGCTTTATCTAAAGCTTCAAATGAAACATCGCCAGTATTGAATGTTCAAGTTCAATCTGATAAAGATGTNTATGGTATTCAGTTTGATGTTATCTACGATGCATCTGAACTATCTATTGAATCATCAGAGATAACATCTCCACTAAATGTAGATGTCTACTCTAAAGTAAAAAAAGATGGTTTNCTTAGAGTNGTGATGTTTGATGTNAATGGAAGTAAATTGCATAGTAATGATAGAATGTTNTCTGATATAGTAACTTTACCGTTCATAGCTNTAAACTCAAAAGATATTTCAACATTAGTTGAATTTGACAATGTAATAGTTGCTGGTTTTAATGGTGAAGATTTAGAAGCATCATCTGATAATCTTACTGTGGATATGTATGAATCTATTCCAACGNTTACTACTCTATCAAAGAATTATCCAAATCCATTNAATCCATCTACAACTATTAATTATGANATTTCCAAGGCTGGGAATGTATCAATTNTTGTTTATGATTTAAATGGAGCAGAAGTNAAAACTTTAGTTAATGAATTTAAATCAGCATCTAAAGGATATAACGTTACNTGGGATGGTAAAAATAATTCNGGTCAATCTGTTGCTTCAGGACAATATTTTTATGTTATGAATGCNGCAGGAGGTTTTACTAGCACTCAATATATGACATTACTGAAATAATTATTTAAAATATTCCTTGTTTAGGAAGGGGCTCTTTATTTTATAAAGAGCCCTTTTTTTTATTTGTTTAATAATATAAATAAAAATAATATACAACTATAAGAGCATTCATTATATATGGAACTAAAAATTGTCATAATAGGTGCTGGTGAAGTTGGATTTAATCTGGCCAAATCTCTATCGAGAGAAAACTACGATATTACTGTAATTGATATCAATCCTCAGAAATGCTTAAGAATTAAAAACAACCTAGATGCTCATGTTGTTGAAGGTGATGGCGCTTCTCAACGTATTTTGCAAAGCATTGATATGAAAAAAGTAGATTATTTATTAGCTTTGACTCGAATTGATGAAGTTAATCTAGTAGCCTCTAGAATATCAAAAAAAATGGGAGCAAAGCATGTTATTTGCCGTTTAAGAAATACAGAATACTTACATAAAAAAGCAATTATTACCCCTGAGCAATTTGGAATTGAATATGTTACCTATCCAGAAAAAGCGGCTCAAATTGAAATAGAGCATTTAATTAGAAGATCTTCTACAGTTGAGGTGCAAGAGTTTAAAAAAGGAGAAATTTTGATGGTAGGGGTTAATCTTGAATCTTCATCCCCCTTAATAGGGCGTACAATTGATAATGTCATAACATCAAACCCGTTTACTGCACATAAGACTGTATTTATTAATAGAAACGATGATTTCTTTATACCTAAGCAAAATGATGTGTACAAAAAAAATGATCATGTGTATTTTATCGGTCGTAAAAATGATATAGATGATATTCAGCAAATGGCAGGAAAACCTTCCTTTGATGTAAGAAATGTGATGATTCTAGGTAGCGGAAAAATTGGAAGATTATTAGCAAAATCTTTGCAATATGATTATAATGTTAAGATTATTGAAAAAGATAAAGAAAGAGCTAAATTCTTCAGTCCTAATTTATCAGATTCTCTCATGCTTATTGGTGATGGATTAGATATTGAATTTTTAGAGTCTGAAAACATTTCAGAGGTAGATTGTTTTGTTGCGGCTACTCAAAATGAACAAACTAATATTTTAGCGTCATTGTTAGCAAAACATTATGGAGCAAAGCAAGTTATCCTACATATCACAACGACTAATTACCTTAAATCTGTTAGAAGAATTGGGGCTGATGCTATTGTTAGCAAGAATATATCTGCAGTTAATGAAGTTTTAAATATCATTCGATCGAATGAAGATAATGTTGAAATTCATCGTTTTGATGATGTAGGGGTTGAGGCTATTGATGTTATAGTTGATAATAACTCTAAGTATTTATTAGATGGTATGACTATAGATTCTATCCCTGAAGACTATGCTATTTCTGCTATCATTAGAAATGAAAAGATTATAATTCCTCATAAAAGGAGTGAAATTAAAGCTGGTGATGAACTTTTAATGTTTACAAAGCCTGAGCATGCACAAAAAGCAGAAGGTTTATTTGTTAATAAATGATTCGTAAAAATATCATTAGTTTTGTTGGGTATATTTTATTCTTTCTAGGAATATCAATGTTTTTGACCTCTTTATGGTCATTATATTTTAATGATAATGATTTTCATGCATTTATTGAATCAGGTTTAATTACTACTATTACATCTTTAGTCTTAATTTTAATATCAAGAGGTGGTGATAAAAAGGATATAAACTTACGAGATGGGTTTTATGTTGTAACGATGGCATGGGTTTCCATGGCTATTTTTTCGTCTTTACCATATTATCAATCTATTTATTTTAATAGTTTCGCAGATGCTTTTTTTGAATCTATGTCAGGAATTACTACTACAGGCGCTACTATAATCGGCGCAGATTTAGGCTATTCTATAGAAGATTTACCGCATGGAATTTTGTTTTGGAGAAGTTTCACTCAGTTCATAGGTGGAATGGGAATAATCTTATTTACAATTGCTATTTTGCCTATTCTTGGCATGGGTGGTGTACAGCTATTTAGGGCCGAAGTCCCTGGTCCTACAACAGATAAATTAACCCCTAGAATTAAAGAGACAGCTAAATATTTATGGGGTATTTATTTAGGACTAATCATACTTCAAACTGTAATATTATATATAGAAGGTATTTTATTGAATATTGATAAAATGACTTTTTTTAATGCATTATGTCATTCTATGACAACTATTTCTACAGCTGGGTTTTCTACTTTTAATAATAGCATATTAGGTTTTGAAAATGATATTGTTAGTTGGACAATTATTATTTTTATGATTCTTGGAGCTACTAATTTCTCATTACATTTTTTATTTATTGCAAAAAAATCATTTGATTACTTTAATGATACTGAGTTTAGATCATATATAGGAGCAATACTCTTTTTATCTTTTTTAACTTTTATTAATATATCAGGCATTTATGGTTATTCATTTAAAAATTTAACAGCTTCAGTATTTAATACTGTTTCTTTATTGACAACTACAGGCTATACCCTCTATAACTATGATACCTGGCCAGCCTTATCTCAATTAATAATATTTTTTATGTTTTTTATAGGTGGGATGGCTGGATCTACAACTGGAGGAATAAAATTAATTCGGACAATATTAGTAATAAAATATATTAAAGCTGAACTTACTAAAATGATTCATCCTCAAGCCTTAAATCATGTTAAAATTGGCAAGAATATAATTAATGATGATATTGTTAGAAGTACACTTGGTTTTTATCTTTTTTATATATTAATATTTGCTTTATGCTCATTAATAATTTCGATGAATGGACTTGATATTATTTCATCTATATCAATATCAGCCTCTTCAATTGGTAATATTGGACCGGGATTGGGTATGATTGGGCCATCAGGGAATTGGGGTTATCTTAATGATTTTAGTAAATATTTAGCTACGTTTTGTATGCTATTGGGTAGATTAGAAATATTTACAGTAATAATACTTTTTAGTAGGACATATTGGAAATCATGAAATATATAAAACTTAAAATTAAAGATAAAACTCTCATTATATATCTAAATAGAGTTGAAAAATTAAATGCTCTAAACTCTACTATGATTAAAGAGCTTGATGAAGTCCTTAACCAATATCTAAATAATGAGTCAGTGCGTTGTGTTATTATAGCTGGTGCCGGAGACAAATCATTTGTTGCAGGGGCAGATATTAAAGAAATGGAAGCTTTCTCTCCTTTAGAGGCTGCAGATTATTCTAATAAAGGGCTTAATTTATTTAATAAAATTGAAGCATATACAAAACCTATAATTGCCTCAATCAATGGCTATGCATTAGGTGGGGGGTGTGAATTGGCAATGGCATGTCATATTAGGTATGTATCACCAAAGTCATTGCTTGGCTTACCAGAAGTTACATTGGGTCTTATACCTGGTTATGGAGGGACTCAAAGATTAAGAAATTTAGTAGGATTAGGGAAAGCGTCAGAATTAATATTTTCTGGAAAGTATATAAAATCTGAAGAAGCTTTAAAAATAGGTCTTATTAATAAAATTTGTGAAGATCCTATGGAGGAATCTATTAAACTTGCTAATAAGATATCCCAAAATAGTCCTTTAGCTATTAAGTATGCTATTCAATCTATGGTATCTGGATTAAATAATAATTACTTAGATTCATTTGATATTGAAAATAATTTATTTTCTAATTTATTTGATGCTAGTGATTCTAAAGAAGGCATAAGTGCTTTCCTTAATAAACGAACTCCTGAATTTAAGGGAAAGTAGCGCTTTCTAAATTGAGAAGTAATAAAATCCGAAATTTCTGTATTATAGCTCATATTGATCATGGGAAATCAACTTTAGCTGATAGAATTATTGAATATACTAATACACTTTCAAAAGCAGATATGAAGAATCAGGTTTTAGATGATATGGATTTAGAACGTGAAAGAGGTATTACAATTAAATCCCATCCTATAAAAGTAATGCATCAATTAGATNATGTAGAATATGAAATGAATTTAATNGATACCCCAGGCCATGTTGATTTTACATATGAGGTATCTAGAAGTATGGCAGCTTGTGAAGGNGCNATACTTGTCGTAGATGCNGCTCAAGGAGTAGAAGCGCAAACGGTGAGTAATGTTTATTTAGCCATGGAATCAGACTTAACTATTATTCCAGTTCTAAATAAAATTGATATTCCTAATGCTAATATTGATGATAGCAAAAAACAAATTATTGANTTGATTGGATGCAATGAAGATGATATNCTNCTATCTAGTGCAAAAGAAGGNAAAGGAATTGNTGAAATTTTAAAGGCTATAATAGAGAANATTCCTCCACCNAATATAGGTGANAGTAAAACAAGNGGGTTAATATTTGATTCATTTTANGATCAATACAGAGGAGTTGTAGTATATCTAAGAATGTATGATGGAAATATAAAAAAAGGTGANAATGCTGAGTATTTTTCAAATAATTATTCTCATGAAATTATAGAAGTTGGCAATCTTAAACTNGAAAGAGAAAAAACTGATATAATNAAAGCGGGAAATGTTGGATATGCAATTATTAATACGAAAAATGTGGATCAGTTAAGAGTTGGNGATACGCTTACAACATCTCAAAATAAAGCAGATAAGCCTTTACCAGGGTATAAAGATATTAANCCCATGGTTTTTAGTGGAATGTACCCTGTTGATTCTCAAGATTATGAAGATTTACGTAAAAGTTTAGATAAATTNAAATTAAATGATTCTTCTTTAGAATTTACTCCTAACACATCTCANGCTTTAGGNTTTGGATTTAGATGTGGATTCTTAGGNCCANTNCATATGGAAATTGTACAAGAACGACTAGAAAGAGAATTTAATATGGATTTGATTACAACTTCTCCCAATGTTCGTTATAAAGTTCATATGCATGATGATACTTATATTGATTTAGATAATCCATCTGATTTACCCGAGACTGGATCTATTAATAATATATATGAACCATATATAAGAGCTGAAATAATATCTCCATCAGAGTATATTGGTTCTATTATGANTATTTGTATTAATAGAAGAGCTGAATANAAATCAACTAATTTTTTGTCGAAAGATAAAGTGCAACTNATTTTTCATATGCCATTAGGAGAAATTATTTATGAATTCTTTGANAAACTTAAAGCCTCCACAAGAGGATATGCTACTTTAGANTATGATATTATTGAAGATCAGCCAGGTGATTTNAGNAGATTAGATATAAANATAGCTGGTGAAATTGTAGATGCATTAAGTATTATTGTTCATAAAGATNGTGCCTATAAAAGTGGCTCTGAANTATGTAAAAAGTTAAANAAACTAATTCCTAGACATCAATTNGAGGTTCCTATTCAAGCTGCNATTGGTAGTAAAGTNATAGCAAGNGAAACTGTTAGAGCTTTAAGAAAAAATGTTACTGCAAAATGTTATGGTGGTGATATTACACGTAAAAGAAAGCTTATTGAAAAACAAAAAGAAGGTAAAAAAAGAATGAAAAAAGTTGGTAATGTAGATTTGCCTCAAGAAGCATTTTTAGCAATACTAAATATTGATAAGGAGTAAGTATGTACCCTATTTTGTTAACCATTGGAAATATATCTATATCCTCATTTGGATTTATGATTGTTGTNGCTTTTTTATCTGCTAATTATATTTTAAAGAAGGATTTTATTCGATATGGCTATGATCCTGATTTTGCTGATGATATTATTTTTAGAGCCGCTTTAGGTGGAATTCTTGGCGCAAAGCTATATTATTTAATTGAGAATGCTGGTAATGGTGCATATGAGAATATTTATGGTATAGTAAATATTTTAAATGGTATTATAACATTTGATTCTCATTTAATATCTATTGGNATTCAGAGTTTTGGTGCAGGNTTNGTTTTTTTAGGTGGGCTAATTGGAGGTCTACTTATGGTAACATTATTTATAAGAAAAAAAGAATTAGTTTGGCTCAAAATTGCTGATATTATAGCTCCTTTAATTGCNCTTGGACATGGNATAGGAAGAATTGGATGNTTATTGGTTGGTGATGATTATGGTNTNCCGACGAATCTCCCTTGGGCTATATCTTTCCCNAANGGTGCGCCACCATCNACTGCATATTATATTGAAAAAGCGGGATATATTTTCCCTNATNCTATTTCTCCATCAACAGTNTGCGCTGTTCATCCAACTCAGATATATGAAATGATTCTTTACTTCATAATATTTATTTTTCTAAGGAAANTNCTTCATAAAAAGCATTTTGATGGTGAGGTTTTTATGAATTATTTATTTTTNGCAGGTTTAAGTCGTTTTTTAGTNGAATTNATTCGTCTAAATACTAAGTATTATATGAATTTATCTGGTGCTCAATATATATCAATAGNTATGATGCTTATTGCAGTTGTATGGCATTATTATTATAGAAAAAATATTTTAGATGGAAAGAGTTGATTGCTATTTATGTGGGAGTAAAAGCAATAATAATAATTTACTCATCCATTATTTTGATTCAGATAATATAGANCTATTTAANATAAATCTATGCAAGTGTGGGTTTAATTTTTTAAATCCTCGACCGAGCTCTTCTGAAATAGGTAAATATTATAAGTATACTGANTATCATCCTCATGCACGNGGCAGAGGATTAATTTATTATTTTTTTAATCTATCTAGAAAAATAACATATAGATGGAAGCTTAAAATAATGAAAAATCAATCAATTAANANNATAAAACATNTAGATTATGGAGGTGGTGANGGCTCATTTTCAAAATTTTTAATTGAAAAAGGTATCAAATCAANATCTTATGATAAATTTTACTCAGATANAAAAAATGATATCATTAAAAAGAGNCAGTTTAATCTTATTACGNTATTTCATTCTCTTGAGCATATTCATGATTTAGATATGTTGTTTTCTGAAATTGATCAATTACTTGAAAAGAAAGGNAGAATTATTATATCTGTACCTAATTTTGATGCCCCNGAGAGAATATATTTTAAGGATAATTGGAAAGCATATGATGTTCCTAGNCATATATATCATTTCGATTCATTTTCATTAGATACATTACTTAAAAATAAAGATTTNAAGGTATTAAAAAGGAAAAGAATGCTTCTTGATACTATATATATATCAATATTAAGTAAGAATGATAATATGAGTTATATCAAATTATCTTATATTATTATTAAGTCAATTTTTATAACATTGCTAAAAGGACCGAGATTTTCATCCTCTTTATTGTATATCTGTGAAAAAAANAATTAATATAATTATAATTTTATTTCTAGTTCCTAGCTGTGGAAAGAAAGAATCNATAACTAATTTTCAAGATGTATATATATACACATCTGAAGAAGATAAGTATATAATAAAAGATGTCATTGAAGATTATCTTTTTAATTTNACCTTTCANACACCAACACCNCAAAAAAGGTATAATCCTGTATGGCAAACAGAATTAGATTTTATCAGAAAACCTAAAAATTCTCAATTAATGTTNATATCAATAGAGAACCCAAAAGATACTACTATAGATGCTATANCNANCCATTTGCTTTTAAATTCTAAAGATGAGGATTCAATGATTCTTATTAAAGATTATTTTTGNAGAAATCAGAATTTATTTATTCTTAAATACCCTAGTCAGGGAGAAATGATAGCTGATATTTATAATAGNAAAAAATGGATATTAAAAGAGTTNAAGAATAATGATATAAAAAAAATTAGAGATTATTCATTTAGAAGTGGTATGAATAAAGATATAATGATGACTTTAGATAGTTTATTCTCTATTAATATGGAAATTCAAAAGGATTATGAAATCATTAAGCAAGACATGGAAGAAAAAGAAGTATGGATTGGTAGAGCTTATCCTTACCGCTGGATATTGTTTTATGAAGATAATGTTGATTTTTATAATACCCCAGAAGGAACATGGAATAGATTTGAAAATAAATTTAATGATATTTTAAATGTAGATATCATACCTTATGAAACACAATTTGATAAAATATTAGTTGATAATTTTGAAGCTAAAAAATTATATGGTTTATTTGGCACCAAAATAGATTCAAGTAATCCAACGGGAGGACCATTTATTTCATATATTTTTGAATTAGAGAAAACTAATAAAGCATTAGTAGTTGTTGGTTTTGTAAATTTCCCCGGTGAAAATAAAGTTTTTCATATAAAAGAATTAGAATATATTATCGAAACAATCAATACAAATGAAAGGAAGGTGAATTATGAATAATAAAGTGGCTATTTTAATAGGGAGTGAAACAGATAGGGCTACAATGGAGGCAGCTAATAAATATTATGAATATTTTAGTATTGACTATGAAATAAAAGTAATGTCCGCACATAGAAATCCAAATGAAGTGCATAAATTTTGTTCTGAAGCTAGAGATAATGGTTATAAAGTACTTATTGGTGCAGCTGGGATGGCTGCTCATCTTGCTGGGGCAATCAAAGCAAATACTACGCTACCAGTAATAGGTGTGCCACTAGATGGTGGAGTATTAACAGGTTTAGATTCATTGCTATCTACACTTCAAATGCCCAAAGGCGTACCCGTAGCAACTATGGCTGTAGGTAAGTCCGGAGCTATTAATGCAGCTATTCTTTGTGCAGAAATATTTTCCTTAATAGATGATGATATGATTGAGAAATTAGCTGAATTTAAAAGTAATGGTGCAAAATTATAGAAAAAAAATATTAATCATAGGNGCAAATGGTCAGTTAGGTTCGACTCTTGAAAAGTATTTAACAAAATATTATGAAGTTTATGCTACTTCCTATATATCTAGGGATCCTCTAGATATAACAAATAAAAAAAAGTTAGATACAGTAATATCTACTATTAAACCTAATTATNTTATTAATTGCGCAGCATTTACTAATGTAGATAAAAATGAAACTAATAGGNAATACGCATATAGTGTTAATGTNGGTGGAATAAAAAANATTATATCAGCAACTAATAAANATATTAAAATAATNCATATATCTACAGATTATATATTNGATGGTTTAAAAGANTCTTATAAAGAAAATGATATNCCNAANCCTTTGAATTATTATGGGAAACTTAAANTAGAGTCTGAAAATATTTTAAANTCATCCAATAGGTCTTTTTTGATTCTTCGTCCATCTGTNATTTATAATGATTCTCATCAAAATTTTTATACTTGGGTTTATNAGTCATTAATAAAAAATAAGAAAATAAANGTAGTTANAGATCAAATTAGTAATCCTACTTGGAGCTGGTCTCTTTCTGAGGTTATATATAAATCTATATTAAACAACTTAGAGGGNGTTTTTCATTATGGGGGGAGTGATGTTATTTCAAGGTATGAATTTGCTTTAAAAATTTCCGATATATTTTCATTTAATTCTAGTAATATTGTTCCTGTGGAAACATCTGAAATAAATCAATTAGCTAATAGGCCAGCTAGGAGNACTTTGAATAGTGATAAAATAAATAAAATTCTTAAAATTAATCACCCAGATATGGATTATATTATTAATCTTTTTAAGGATAGAATTAGTGAATAAGATATTAGCTATTACACCTACTTATAATGAAATTTTAAATATTGAGAATTTAATAAATTCTATTATTTCATTAGATATGNATATAGATATTTTAGTAGTTGATGACGCATCNCCTGATGGTACTGCNAATTANGTTAAATCTCATCCAATGTATAATCAGAAAATATTTCTTATNTCTCGCCCTGANAANCTTGGTTTAGGCTCTGCTTATTGTTCGGGGTTTGAATGGGCTCTANATAANCAATATAGCAAAGTAATTCAGATAGATGCGGATTTATCGCATAATCCTAAATATATCCCTTTAATTATTAAAGAAAGTGATAATTACGATTTAATTATTGGTAGCAGATATNTTGATGGTGTTAATGTTGTTAATTGGCCTATGAGNAGACTNTTATTAAGNTACTTTGCCAATTTATATTGTAGNCTAATTTTAGGTATTAANATTAAAGATTTTACNGGTGGATTTAAATGCTTTAATAGANNAGTNNTAGAACATATTAATTTAAAGNATGTTAAATCAGAGGGNTATTCTTTTCAGGTAGAAATGAATCTTAAAGNACATAGCAAAAACTTTACNATTAAAGAAGTTCCTATAATTTTTAATGATAGGACATCAGGGTCNTCAAAAATGAGTAAAAAAGTNATTTTTGAAGCAGTATATATGGTTCCATTGCTAAGAATTAGAAAATTATTTAAAATCCTATGAAATTATCTATTATAATTGTTTCTTATAATGTTAAAGATTATGTAAAACAATGNATACGATCTATATANAATAGTACTTTAGATTCAAGTANCTATGAAATTATTGTTATAGATAATGACTCTCATGATGATACAGTAAAAGAATTAAAANAANNTTTTCCTNAATTAATTATAAAAAGTAATTCTAANAATTTAGGTTTTTCTAAAGCTGTAAATATTGGNATTGGATTAGCNAAAGGTGATTTTATNTCTATTATAAATCCNGATATTATTTTAGGNAAAGAAACATTTNCTAAATTAATAGATTATTTGAATNATAATAAAAAAGCTGGNTGTNTAGGCCCAANGATTCTTAATAGTGATGGNTCTATACAACATTCTTGNAAACGTTCATTNCCNACTCCNATAAGTGCNTTATGGAGATTNTTAGGTNTTGATAAAGTTTTTCCTAAAAGTAAANTTTTNGGTAAATANAACCTTACATATCTTGATATAAATAAGACTCATAAAGTTGATGCGATTAGCGGTGCTTTTATGTTGATAAAAAGAAATGTNGTTAAAGAAGTAGGACTNTTTGATGAACGTTTNTTTATGTTTGGNGAAGATCTTGATTACTGCTACAGAATCAATCAAAAAAAATATGATATTGTTTATAATCCTACNACTGAAATTATACATTATAAAGGTGAAAGTGTAAANCANGCTCCATATAATATGGTNAATATTTTTTATTCAGCTATGCTTATATATTTTGATAAATATTCTTCTAATCATAGATATTGGNGCTTTTTCAGTTTTTTTATTAAAGCAGGATTAAAAATACATAGAAGCGCAGCATTTATTCAGCTATTATTGAGCAAGGTATACTCTTTAATTCTTGATTCAATTTCTATCCTTATTTCTTTTTCTTTTTCTATATATTTTTGGTACTCTTTTAATTATAANCAAAATATTACAGTNTCAGATATTAGTTACCANGGANNNCTTATAATTAATTTTTTAATATCNTGGTATGTTNCNTCGATTATAACAAGAATTTATCGAAGGAATCACTTNACTCAATCTTTATTNTTTTTAACATTAGTGATAACCTTTTTNNTTTCNTCTACTACTACATATTTTATTTCATATTTTGCATATTCNCGAGNAGTGCTCCTACTTGCAACTTTCTTATCNGNATTTCCAATTATGGGTTGGCGGATTATTATAAAAATNTTTGCAAATAGAAATNTTAAAAGTTTTGGTTCTTTNAAGAATTTTTTTGATAGNAGNATATTNATTATTGGTGCAGATNAAGAGACCNTNAAAGTAGGTNATANAATTAGTTCGAATCCATATAATAACATAAAATTAATTGGNTTCATAGATACTGAAAATTTTTCTNATATAGATACCTTTTTAGGNAAAATTGAATATTTANATGATATNGTAATTAATAATAATATTAATGAAATAATTATTAGAGAAGGTTATTATGATTCCANNAAGATGTTNTCATTAATNAAATTATTAAATAAATTAAATNTATCATTAAAAATTATTCCAAAAGGTGATAATNTTATTTTAGGNAAAGGGNNAATTGAAGAAATAAATGGAATAGATTTATTNTCATATNAAGTATCTTTTTTAGAGAGAAATAATATACTTATAAAAAGAANTTTTGATTTATTTTTTTCGATGCTATTAATTTTTTTATCAATCCCNATCCAAATAATTTGTTTAGNGTTAAANGGAATTAGTAAAAAAACTATTTGGGGATTAGGTGAGCATAAAATTGATATATATTATTTTAAAACTAAATTTAAGTTTATTAGAATGATTCCANTATTATATTCTATATTATTTGGNAGAACTAGCTTTGTTGGTAGTGAAATATTAGATTCAAAGGAGGCTAATCCTAACAATATATTAAAACCTGGAATGACTGGTATATATAAATTAAATAAAAATAATAATAAATATGACTATTTCTATTTAGAAAACTATTCATTATTATTAGATATAGAAATAATCTTTAAAACTCTAAGGATATGATGGNTAATAAGTATATATATGATTTTGAAAAACCATTAAGTGATATTCAAAATAAGATTAATGAGCTAAGAACANCATCAATTAATACTGGTGTAGATATTACACTTAAAATNAATGATCTTGAAGAAGAGNTACAGCAAGAAGCTATTAAAATTTATTCATCTCTTACTAGGTGGCAGAAAGTCCANCTTGCAAGACATCCTGATAGGTTGCATTCTAAGGATTANATAGATAAAATCACTTCATATTGGATGGAATTACATGGTGANAGNAAATACGCTGATGATAAAGCAATTATNTCTGGTATTGCCAAGATAGATAATTATAAAGTTGTAATTATTGCTCAAGAAAANGGTAGNGGNACGAAGGATAANGTTTTTAGAAATTTTGGTATGCCTAAACCNGAGGGCTATAGAAANGCATTAAGAATTATGAAGCTTGCAGAAAAACANAAAATACCTATAATAACTTTAATAGATACCCCTGGGGCATACCCTGGTATTGGTGCNGAAGAAAGAGGNCAAGCTCAAGCNATAGCAGACAATTTATTTGAGATGTCACGTTTAGAAGTTCCAATTATATCNATNGTTATAGGTGAAGGTGCATCTGGAGGTGCTTTAGCTATAGGTTTAGCNGANAAAATATTATGNATGGAAAATACTTGGTATTCTGTTATCTCTCCTGAGGGNTGNGCATCAATTTTATANAGAGATGCATCGATGTCTCAGCAAGCTGCAGATTCAATGAAAGTAACATCAATNGATTTAAATGAAATGGGTATAGCAGATGAAATCATTAAAGANCCATTGGGTGGTGCTCATATGGATGCTAGNGAATCAGCTGAAAATCTTAAGAATGCAATTATATCAAATCTAGAAAAGTTAAATGAATATTCAGTATCTGAATTAATTAATAATAGAAAGTTTAAATATGATAAGATAGGATCTTGGACTATTGATGAATAATGATTTAATAGGAAATAAAATTGAAGATTGGGTAAATATAGATATTTCAGANAATAGAAAAGAATATCTAGACCTAATTAATAAGTATAAAATAGAGATTGAAAATATTGAAAAGTGTGGAGGTGATATTGCTGTAGGAAAACAGCATTCTAAAGGGAAAATGACAGCAAGAGAGAGAATTAAATATCTNCTTGATGAAAATTCTCAATTTAATGAGATAGGTAAATTTGCAGCATATGATATGTACAAAGAATATGGTGAAATTAATGCTGCTGGAGTATTGGTTGGCACTGGAGATGTTAGTGGTAAAAAATCTATAATTGTGGCAAATGATGCTACAGTCAAAGCTGGNGCCTATTTTGAAGTAAGTTTAAAAAAGACATTAAGAGCACAACAGATTGCAATTGAAAATAATCTACCTATAATATATCTNGTTGATTCAGCTGGAGTNTTTCTTCCACTCCAAGATCAAGTTTTTCCTGATGAAGCTCACTTTGGAAGAATATTCTACAATAATGCTAAAATCTCATCAATGGGNATAACTCANATTGCGTGTGTTATGGGGCCTTGTGTTGCTGGTGGAGCTTATTTACCNGTAATGTGTGATAAATATATTATTGTTAAAGGTGGGAATATGTTTTTAGCTGGNCCAGCTCTTGTAAAAGCTGCGATAGGNCAAAATATTGANTCTGAAACTTTAGGGGGNGCAGAAACNCATAGTGCTATTAGTGGTACAGCAGATTACCATGAAGAAAATGATATAGATGGATTAGATCGAATAAAAACAATNTTANGCCATATTAATTGTAANACTGATAGTGAAATTATTCGGGGTGANACATTAGAGCCCAAGCATGATATNGAAGATGTTATTTCATTATTNAGNCCATCTTTTCCTAAGCCTTATAATATGCTTGAAATAATTTCACGAATAGTNGATGGTAGTACTTTTTCTGAATACAAGAAAGATTATGGGAAAACTATTTTGTGTGGTACTNCAAAAATTGGTGGATTCAATGTAGGTATTGTTGCAAATCAAAAAATTAATGTAAAAACTAANCTTAATGAGATACANATGGGTGGAGTAGTNTATTCGGATTCTGCAGATAAGGCNGCTCGTTTTATTATGAACTGTAATCAAGATAAAGTACCAGTCATATTTTTACATGATGTCAATGGATTTATGGTTGGCAAAGATGCTGAGTGGGGNGGNATCGCTAAAGATGGGGCAAAACTTGTTAACGTTATTTCAAATAGCACTATCCCTAAAATATCTATTATAGTTGGAGGAAGTTATGGNGCAGGGAATTACGCAATGTCTGGAAGNGCTTATAACCCACGNTTTATGTTTGCCTGGCCCTCTGCTAAAATTTCAGTTATGGGAGGAGANCANGCTGCAAAAACATTAACTGAAATACAGNTTTCTAAAATGAATAATGTAGANGAGGAGNTNAAAAAAGATATTTTTAATAAAATAAAAAATAGGTATGATAAGCAATCAGATCCAAGATATGCAGCAGCTCGTTTATGGGTTGATGAAATAATAGATCCAAGAGAAACTAGGAAAATCATTATTGAATGTCTTGATGTNGTTAGAAATGAAGGTNCTATTCCAAATGCAATCTATGGAGCTCTCCAAGTATAATGAATAAAGTNATTAAAATAGCTAATGGACAAGGTTTTTGGGGAGATTCAGTTGATGCTCCATTGAAGCTTATTCAGAATTCAGATATAGATTTTTTAACACTTGACTATTTGGCTGAAGTTACAATGGCAATCATGCAAAAACAGTATAATAAAAATTCAGATAGAGGCTATGCTACTGATTTTATTGATTTAGTAGATAATGCTAAAGATCTCATTATTTCAAAGAATATTAGAATTATTACTAATGCCGGAGGAGTTAATCCTTATAAATGNGCTGAAGANATTAAAAAAAGAACTAGAGATGAAATAAAGATTGCAGTTGTNGAAGGTGATAATATCGTAGANAAAATTCATGATTATATTGATAGTGGTGTTAGCTTTGATAATATGGATAATGGTAAATCTATTGAATCTATTAGAGATTCTATTTGTTCTGCAAATATATATATTGATAGCTTTNTTGTCGCAGAAGCTCTTAAACATAAGCCTCATATTGTTTTAGGTGGAAGAATTACCGATCCAGGGCTTGTNGTAGGTCCTTGTATATATNAATTTGGCTGGAACCAAAATGAGTATAAAAAGCTTGCTGCCGCTACTGTTGCTGGACATATTATTGAATGTGGAGCTCAATGNACNGGAGGNAATCATACTAGATGGTGGGAGATAGATGATTTTACTAATATAGGATATCCAATCATTTCAATTAATAAGGATGGTCTTTTTGACGTAAGTAAAGATAAAGAAACAGGTGGCTTAGTAAACAAATTAACAGTTACAGAACAACTTTTATATGAGATGGGAAATCCAAAATCATATTTATCACCAGATGTAACTGTAGATTTTACATCAATTAAATTAGATGATAAAGACAATGGAATTGTTTCTGTTAGTAATGTTGAAGGGTACAAGCCTACGAATACATTTAAAGTTGCAGTTAATTATATNTCAGGTTATAANGCAAATGGNAAACTTACNGTAACTGCTCCTTATGCAATTCAAAAAGCAAATAAAATTTCAAAAGTAATTTTAGATAGATTAAAAAATAAAGGTATTATTTTTGANGAGCATAGAGTAGACTTGGTNGGATATAATGCGTGCTCTGCAGAGACATTAGATGTAGATAAAAACCCTAATGAAGTTACTATTTCTATTTCTGTAAAAGATTCATCTAAAGATAAAATCGAACATTTTTCTAAAGAGTTAGCTCCACTAATAACGAATGGTCCTCCTGGAATTACTGGATTTTCAGGTGGCCGTCCAAAAGTTCAAGAGGTTATTTCATATTGGCCAACTCTTATTTCTAAAGATATAGTTGATACAAAGGTTAAGGTTTACTAATGAAAGTTCAATTAATGGATTTAGCGTGTACAAGGTCAGGAGATAAGGGTGATAGTTCTAATATTGGTGTTGTCTTTGAGTATGAAGATGTATANAAATGGGCATTAGAAAACTTAACAGAAAATAAAGTTAAAGAGCACCTTAATGGTATTGCTGTAAAAGAAGTTGTAAGNTATGAGCTTCCTAATTTATTGGCATTAAATTTTATNATAAAGGGAAGTCTTGAGGGTGGAGGAAGTGATAGTTTACTTCATGATGCACAGGGAAAAACNCATGGACAACTNCTGTTATTGTTGGAAATGGATGTCCCNGAATCNTTTAAAGAGTATCTCTATAGNCCTAANGATGNANANGATAGTAGAGNNAGATGTGATTAATCTTAAAAAAGAAAAGAATATTTATACTATTATGCTTAATAGCAAGCCGGTTAATGCATTATCTTTAAAACTAATATCTGAGCTTCTATTATTAATTAAAGAAATATCTCATGATAAAGAATCCAGAGGATTAATTATATCTACGNATTTAGATGTTTTTTGCGCTGGAGCAGACTTGAAAGAAAGATTGTTTATGTCAAATGAGGAAACAATTAATACNGTTTATACCATTAAAAAATTATTTCAAANAATATTTAACCTTCCATTNCCAACATTATCATTAATTAAGGGTGCTTGTTTAGGTGGAGGATTAGAATTAGCTTTGAGCTGTGACTTTAGGCTCGGTACTAAAGATTCTTTTTATGGGCTTCCAGAGACTTCTCTTGGTATTATTCCTGGTGCTGGAGGAACTCAGCTTTTACCTAGAATAATTGGACTATCTAAAGCAAAANATATGATNTTTTCATCAAAAAAAATAAGCGCAATAGATGCGTTCGATTATGGTTTAATTGATAAAATTGTCGAAGANAATATGTATGATGACGCTTTAAAGTTTATGGAAGAGTTTTTACCTCAATCANGTCTATCTATTAAACTTGCTAAAAAATCAATAAANCAAGGATATGATNTCGATATNAANAGTGCTTTAAATATAGAATTTAAACATTATNTTCGTACCCTTGATTCNGAAGATAGGTTATCAGCATTGCAAAAATTTAAAAANGATTAATTTTTACTTATTGTTNTTTGCTTTNTCNAACAAAATAATNGTTTCAGGCTTTCTNAAAAATACCCATACNCCAATATTNAGTATTCCAATAACAAGATTGAANNTAAGATNTCCAATAGANAANCAGTATATATTATATATACCAAGTACTAAGTTTAACCATGCTNCTGTTGATANATCTTTTATTNTTTCATCTGACATAATNTAAATCTCCTTTCCTTTNTTAAATCTAAAGTAAAANAAAATACAGAAATAAGATTNANATCACATTATTNCNNTNTTTTNAAAAAGTGTGACCTCNAGTCATACTNNTAANAAATAATGCGCNTAATCACATTTTTATTATTNTTTGCTATTTAAAATATTGTAAGCAAAAAAGGAGTTAGTGAAATGAATAATAAACAAACAGTAATAAATAATAGCAATAGCAANAATAATGTCACTACTCAGTATATAGATGTTTTATGNAAGGATAAACCTTTAATGGTAATCCAGACTAAGTGTGGCACNGGGAAATATAAATTCANNAGACTNGGNGAGAGTGANGGAAANTTATATATTGAATTTAANCTAATACATGATAATGATTTTAAGGATTGTGAAAAGATNTCTCANTANCTTGGAGAATTTTGTTANCTNTCACCAAAACAATATTTATATGCNTATAAATATTTTGCTAGCGCATAAAAGGAGGATAAAATCATGNTNATNACAAAAGANCTTATTATGACTTTATTAATTGTNTTTGGAATTGGNAAATATTCTGAAAGNAAGGCTCCAAANTATTATGAGATTATNACATCAGAAGGNAAATCTNATAATATCCANATTGATAAAGANCAAAAGTANGCNTGNCCACTTCATTGTGGAGCAGANCATTANCATAANGCTTTAATTACAGATAAGGAAGTTCAAGANTTTTTAGATTANTATNCTATAAAAGGNTTTGAAACTGATANCTTTTATCTTAATTCATATGCGNTTATAGATTCAGAAGAAATAATAATGACTTCAGANAATAAGNATCAAGAGCTTAANCCTTTNAATGTGCAAACTTATTTGCCNTAATCTATATTGATNTTAAATTANTTGGTAAATAGAAATGGATGATATTGGTTACAGGTTTACGCAAAATAAATTTATATCTAAGTTTGCTTTCTTTTTGGAAGATTCCACTATTATTTTTCTGTCGTCCNAAAATCNCCTTTATAGATGATACTACAATTAAGGTTAGAATTAAGTTAAGACGAAGAGTTAAAAATCATTTAGGATCGATGTATTTAGGAGCTTTAACTGTGGGCGCAGATATTACTGCTGGCTATTTTGCCTTTCATTTTCTTCGAATGTATAAAAAAAATATCTCTCTTATCTTTAAAGATTTCCATGCTGATTTTTATAAGAGATCAACAGGAGATGTCGAGTTTATATGCACTATGGGATCTGAAATTAAAGGTATGATTGAAGAATCAATATCAACATCTTCTAGAGTTAATTTGCCTGTTACGGTGAATGCTTCTGTGCCTTCTATCTCTGATGAAATTGTAGCAAAATTCATATTAACGCTTTCGGTTAAAGTAAAGTAACTTTGAGGTATTCACGATTAGATTTAAGTATTATTGATAGACTTATATCCCTACTTGGCCAGTCAAAAATTAATAAAAGTAAAACCTCTACTAGTATCCTTAAAAAATTAAATCATATATATACAGATAATAAAAATGAATATTCAAAAATAGTTGATTTATATATTGATCATCTCAATAGCGATCTTATGACTAATTTTGGAAGAAGAGCTCATATTTGTTTGTCATTAATTTCGTTAAATGAAGGTGTCAATTTTTCTAATATCAC
Organism: Fidelibacterota bacterium; assembly: GCA_002703645.1. GTDB lineage: Bacteria > Fidelibacterota > Marinisomatia > SCGC-AAA003-L08 > D37C17 > TMED161. The sequence goes on from NZUX01000012.1 coordinate 39,557, forward strand.
GATGAAAGATAGTGTAGATATAGTTGACCCATTATTTGTTATAGGCCTTCCAAGAAGCGGGACTACAAACTTGCATAATATGCTCATTGATAATTTTAACTATTCTGGATTGAAATACTGGAAGTTAACATCACCTAATCCAATATTTGATAATAATTCTTTAGATACTTTAGCGAGAAAAACTCGCTCTTTATTAGGGTTCTGTTTATATAGATATTTAGTCCCATCTATTCAGAGTATGCATAAAGTTAAAATGACTACTTATGAGGAGTGTTGGCATTTCCAAAAAATAATGTTTTTATGCTATAATTATGTTATACAGCTAAAGTTTTTTGAGTTTGGAGATGAGTTACTTAATGTAGATACTTCTTGTATTTATAAACAATACAAGAGACTAATTCAGCAAAGCACTGAATTTGATAAGGTATATGCGCTTAAATGTCCAGATCATATGATGTTTCTAGATAGCATAGATAAAGTTTTTCCTAAATCAGAAATAGTATGGATTCATAGAGATCCTTATGATTCTTTAATATCTTATTGTTCAATGGTAAATAGCGTTTGGGAGTTATTTTTTGGGATTACAGATAAAAAAGAGGTCGGACAATTTGTTTTAGAGCTTTTTGATAGAATGATTAAAAGAACTATTAGTTATCAATCTAAAAATGATAAGATAATTAATATTAGCTATAATAAATTAATCTCTAATAGAGAGAAAGTGATCAATGAATTAAGTGAAAAGCTAGATAGGAAGATAGAAATTAGTAAGAAAGCTACTCAATCTAATTTCTTTAAAAATAAATACAATAAAAATAAATACGATTATAGAATATCAAGAGATGAGGTGTACGATAGATTATCATACTATAATGATAACTTTTCTGATTATTTAAAATGAAAAAAAGTAATAATTATGTAAATTAATGAATGTTTTATAAATATGAGAGAAACTGATTAGTATTCCATGAAAAATAATTACAAGCTAGAGAACTATTCCTTACAATATAAACTTGAAACTCGATGGAGAGATTTAGATGCNTTTCAGCATGTNAATAANGCTGAGTATGCAACCTATATTGANACTGCTAGAGTAGATTTATTTAAAAGATGGGGAATANAGGGAACTAATANAGGNAAATCTATTATCATGGCCTCGCTAAAGATTGATTATCTAGCTCAGCTAAAACANCCATCATNGATGACTATAGGTCAAAGAGTAAGTAGGGTTGGTAGTACGAGNTTTGATATNGANTCTATCATCTTTGATGAAAATAATAATCCTATATGCTATGCATTAGTAGTTGCTGTTTGTTTTGACTTTGATACCCAAAAACCTGTAGCTGTTTATAATAGCATAAAAGATGATTTTAACGGATAATCTCTTTATTACTTGCCCAAGAGGTCTTGAANAGCCTCTATCTAATGAAATANATACACTTTTAGGNTTNAAANCTCAGATAGNTGNAGGCGGAGTTAAAATTAAAGGTGATATTGAATCTGTATATAAGCTAAATATCTATACAAGAACATCTATGCTTGTTCTTCAAGAGATTACAAGATTTAATTCAAAAGATNTTCAGGATTTATATCAAAAAATCAAATCATATCCNTGGCATAAGCTAATATCTTCTTCTGATACACTTTCTATTAGGACNAAAGTCAATTCTAGGGTATTCCAGCGTTCTAATATTTTAACATTAAAAATTAAAGATGCTATNGTTGATAGAATACGATTAGAGAACAATNCTAGNCCTTCAATTGATAAAGAAAATCCAACATATCCTATAATTGTTAATATTAAAGATAATAAGATTGTTGTATATCTAAATACAAGNGGNTCTGCTCTCTATATAAGGGGATATAGNGGNAGAATTCACAGAGCTTCAATGAATCCTTCATTAGCTGCAGGACTAGTTTTATTATCTNATTGGGATTATAAAACTCCATTTTANGACCCTATGTGTGGCTCNGGAACTATTCCNATAGAAGCATTAATGATAGCATCAAAGATTCCACCTAGAATNTCTAGAGATGATTATGCTTTTAAAAAATGGAAAACTTTTGATTTAGATTTATTTNATAAAATAAAAAAGGAATCTATTNATAATATAGNCCNTATAGATGGANTAATTAGCGCCTCTGATAATACTATGTCTAATATCGTTTTAATAAANCAAAGCTTAAGTAAAATTAATCAGGTAGGTAAAATAGAATTAGGTGTTCTTGATATTGGAGACTTCAAAACTCATACTGANAAAGGAACTATTATTATGAACCCTCCTCATGGACATAGAATGAGTCAAATAAGATCNCTTGAAGGNCTTTATCGAAAAATAGGGGATCGTNTAAAGAATGAATGTGCAGGTCACGATGCTTATATATTTTGTATGAATAATGCATTACCAAANTCAATTGGACTTAGAACGAAGAGAAAATTTATTCTTAAAAATGGGAAGTTGGATTGTCGATTACTTTATTTTCCAATGTCAAAAGGAAAGTTTGNTTAGTACCGAGGGTGGGGCTCGAACCCACACTCTCCGAAGAGAACTGGATTTTGAATCCAGCGCGTCTACCAGTTTCACCACCTCGGCATTTTTTTTATTATACCATNAATATATAATAAGTACAATAATCTATAAAATAAGATATTTTTTTTCTTATTTTATACTTAAGAATTATCCCTAAAAAAAAGGAGTTAATATGGATTACAAGACTATACCAGACATGTTCTTGAATATAACTAATCAATTTTCTTCTAAATCTTTATATCACTANAAGAAAAATAATGAATGGATTGGAATTAAAGGNAGTGATGTAAGGTCTACAGTAAGNAATTTAGCTGCTGCTTTGCAGTCNGTTNATATAAAAGGTGGGGATAAAGTAGCAATTTTATCTACTAATTCACCTAGATGGTCAATGGCAGATTATGGTATAATNTGTAATGGCTCAGTTACTGTAACTGTTTANCCNACTCTTTTACCTGCTCAAATAGAGTACATTTTNGATAATTCTGACACGAAAGCTGTTTTTGTTGAAAATNCTGAACAGTTAGATAAGGTAANTCAAATTAGAGCTAATTTAAATACTTTAGAGCATGTTATAGTTATGGATGATAGTTTNGAAAATAAATCTGATAATACTTATAATTTTATAGATTTTCTAGATATGGGACAAGATTTTGAAAATAATAACGAATTTTCACTTACTAAAATCTCTGAAGGTATTCATAAGGATGATTTACTTACTATCATATATACTTCAGGTACTACAGGAAACCCCAAAGGTGTTATGNTAACACATGGGAATTTAATATCNAATGTGAATGCGACAATTAAAATGGCAGATCTTAAAGAAGAAGANGANCANTCNTTTTTATCTTTTCTTCCTCTTAGNCATGTTCTAGANAGAATGGCTGGNCATTTTACTTCATTTGCGATAGGAGCTGAAGTATATTTTGCTGAAAGCATTGAAACTGTTGCAGATAATCTTGCTGAAACATCTCCATCTATTGTTTGTAGCGTACCAAGATTGTTCGAAAAAATGTATAATAAAATATCTGATGGTCTAAAAACTGCTCCTGCAGTAAGAAGAAAGATATTTGATTTCGCTTATAATACCGGTAAAGAAACTTCTCATATATATGATAAGTCTACATTAAAAGGATTTCAGAAGTTTAAATATAATCTTTCAAAAAAATTAGTTTACAGTAAAATAAAACAAAAATTAGGTGGAAAGATTCAGTTTTTTGTATCTGGAGGAGCTCCTTTATCTAAAGAGGTAGCTGAATTTTTTAGTTATTTAGATATAACTATTCTTGAAGGTTATGGATTGACTGAAACTAGNCCCGTTTTAACTAGTAATGTTGAAGGAGATTTNAAGTTTGGTACGGTTGGNAAACCTTTATTTAATGTTGATATTAAAATTGCTGAAGATGGCGAAATTTTAGCTAAAGGTCCTAATATTATGAAAGGATACTATAAAAATGATGAGGCTACAAAAGAAGCNATTGATTCTGAAGGCTGGTTGNATACGGGAGATATAGGNGAATTTGATCAACAGGGTTTTTTAAAAATAACAGATAGAAAGAAAAGTCTAATAGTTACTTCTGGAGGTAAAAATATAGCCCCNGCTCCTCTTGAGAATGCTTTNNTAGCATCTGTTTATGTNGAACANATTGTTGCAATTGGAGATAAAAGGAATTTTATATCTGCTCTTATTGCTCCCAANTTTGAAGCTTTAGAAGGATATTTGAAAACAAAAGGGATTGAGGNCCTTTCTCCATCNGATATGGTTTCTCATCAAGAAACTATNAGTTTGTTTACTAATGAAGTTGAGTCTAGAATGGAACCTTTTGCTCAGTATGAAAAAATAAAAAAGTTTACNGTTATNGATCGTTTATTTGAGCTTGAAAAAAATGAAATTACTCCATCCTTGAAAATTAGAAGAAAAGCAATATNAGAAAACTTTAAAGAAACTATCGATGCTATGTANGATAGTAATAGTTAAATAGGAGNTATAGAATGACAACATATAAAGAAGCTGGAGTTGATATCGATTTAGCTAATAAGGCTGTTTTGAAAATTAAAGATCTTGTTAAAGGTACTTTTGATAAAAATACACTAACTGATATAGGAGGTTTTGGTGGGTGNTATTTGTTTCCAAAAGATAAGTTTAATANCCCTGTTTTAGTNTCTAGCTCAGATGGTGTAGGAACAAAGCTTAAAGTTGCATTNCTTATGAATCAACATNAAACTNTAGGGCAATGCCTTGTNAATCATTGCACTAATGATATATTGGCTGTGGGTGCTANACCAATGTTCTTTTTAGATTATTTTGCAACGGGTGANCTNTCAGTAGAAACTATAGAGGAAGTCGTATCTGGACTATCTAAAGCATGCAAAGAAAATAGTTGNGTACTTATTGGTGGAGANACAGCTGAAATGCCAGATTTTTATCAAAAAAATGAATATGATATAAGTGGAACTATTGTAGGGGTAGTTGATAAAGAATTTATGATGCCNTTAAGAAAAACAAATAANGGGGANCTNTTAGTTGCTTTGCCATCTACAGGTCTNCATACNAATGGATATTCTTTAGCAAGAAAAGCACTTTTAGAAAAATATCCAGTTGATAGATTCTTTGAAAATTTAAATATGACCCTTGGTCAATCACTTTTATCTATTCATAAATCGTATTTACCTGCGATGGATGATATTCTAGANNAAGATTGGTTGCATGGGATATCNCATATTACTGGAGGAGGGCTTGTGGAAAATACTCATAGNGTAATAGAGCCTAATCAAGATATAAAAGTTAANTGGGATNGCTGGGAATGGCCAGAAATTTTTAAAATGATTCAAAAACATGGAGAGGTNCCTGTTGACGATATGAGNAGATCCTTTAATTTAGGTNTTGGATTGGTTGCTATTNTTGATTCAGAATCAATAGATAAGATGGAATCTCATTTAAAATCTATCAATGAAGACTATTTAGTTATAGGAGAGGTTGTTTAGTATTAATAGGATATCTGTTATAGGNGCGGGTTCATGGGGNACGGCAGTTGCAAATCTTTTAGCGNAATCTAAGAATTTTGTTTCTCTTTANCATTATAGANCAGACTTTATAGATGAATTAAAAAAAAATNGTNTTCATCCATATTTAAANNATNCTATTATTAATCCCCAAATTGATTTAACATCAGATATTAATAAATTATCTGATTCTGATTATTNNTTTATTGCAGTTCCTACNAAATCNCTACGATCCTTATTTAAATCTATATCTTTNCCANCNTCTTCAANCATAGTATCGCTTTCTAANGGGATAGANAAAGATACTCATNTATTTCCATCAGANATTATAATGGATTGTACTAATTATATAGAAAATGATATTTGTGTCTTATCTGGTCCAACGCATGCAGAAGAGGTTTCTCTTAANATNCCTAGNGCAGTAGTAGCTGCTGGAACAAATATTACATTAAACAGGAAAATTCAAGAGCTCTTATCAACTCCTACATTTAGAGTATACTCTAATAGTGATATTAAAGGCGTTGAAATATCGGGCGCAATTAAAAATATTATTTCTATAGCAAGTGGGATGTGCATTGGTCTTGGATTTGGCGATAATACTACTGCAGCTTTAATAACAAGAGGGTTAAATGAAATAATAAGATTAGGAGATTTTTATGGTTCTGAAGTATCGACATTTTATGGTTTAGCTGGAATAGGTGACCTTGCTGTAACAGCGTTTAGTACTCATAGTAGAAATAGGGAATTTGGCATTAAAATTGCAGAGGGTTCTTCAGCAGCTAGTTTAATAAAAGATATGGGGATGATTGTAGAAGGTTATTATACTTCATATGCATTGAATGATATTATTGATACCAATAACCTTGAAATGCCTATATCAAAGAGTGTTTATAGTATTTTATATGAAGATTTATCTCCTAAGCAAGCAATAATGAATCTGATGAGTAGAGATTTAACTCATGAGAACAATTAATAGTAATAAAAACTATTTTATATTATTACTTCTCGGATCCTTTTTATATCCAGTATTTGCTCCTAATTATACATTTAACATATCTCAACCGAATGGATATACTTTTGAAGTGAAAATGTATGGTTCTGAACATTATAATTATATGCAAACAATTGATGGCTATACTGTATCTAGTGTTAATATAGGTAGAGAATTATGGTGGTACTATTCTAAAAAGGAGAATGGGAAAGTTTTGGCCTCAGATATATTAGTGTTGAGTAATAACAATCCGCCAGACTATTCATTTAACTTAAAACCAGATTATGTATATAAAAATATCCTTCATGAGCATAGAAATAATGAATATAGAAGTAGTTATAATATATCTGAAATTAGTAAGATAAAACCTTTAGTTATTTTAGTAGATTTTTCTGATAATTTTCCTGTTAATAATCACAAGTACAGTAAAGAGCAATTTTCAGCAATTATGTTTCAGGAAAACTTGTCACCATCATCATTTGATATCCCATTAAGCTATAGTATGAGCGTTAAAGATTATTTTCATGAAGCATCTGATGGTAAAATAATTATAGAAGGTAATAGTAATAGTGTTGTTGACTGGGTTACACTCCCTGAGAGTTATTCATATTATGTCAACGAAAATCAGGGCTTGGGTATGGGTGATGGAAATCCAAAACAGAGTGCTAAAGAGGCACTTATTCATGCTATGGAATTGATTGATGTAGATATGACTCAGTTTGATGGTGATAATGATGGCGTTTGCGATGGAATTATTATGATTATGGAAGGGAGTGATTCTGGGTCTTTAAATGAATTTTGGTCTTTTAAATCATCTCTTTGGTATGGGGATGCACTTGATGTAAACCCATTGTCACCAGTAAATGGAAACGATGAATTGGTTTATGATGGTATTGTGATTAGAAACTTTATTGTAACCACAGAAACTATTTATCATTCAGACAGTGAAAACTATAGCTCTGGAGATATTAGGCCAATCGGAACGATATGTCACGAAATAGGGCACCTATTAGGATTGCCTGATCTGTATGATACTTCAGAATCTTCTGCTCCTGGCATTGGTGATTGGGGGCTAATGGGTAGCGGAAATTGGAATAATCAGGTTAGCCCATCTTTATTTTGTTCATGGTCAGCATCTAAACTTGGAGTTGTGGAACTTTATACTCTAGATAATGTTGAATCTTACAATATTAATATTCAACCTATCCATGCATCTAATATGGCATATAAAATTAATATAGGAGGGGATAGGTTGGGTGAATATATTATTCTTGAAAATAGATTGGGAATAGGAACAGATAGCTATTTAAAAGCAAATGGATTATTGATTTGGCATATAGATGAACGCTTGACTTCTACCTTTCCATTTTATAATGAAGTCAATACTAATGAAAATTTTTACGGAGTAAGACTTCTTGAAGCGGGAGGAAGTAATGACCTTTCTACTGCAAATAGTTCAATATATTCATCCGAAGATCATGTTTTTAATATATCAACATCTATAATCAATGATTACACTAACCCATCTTTATTGGGGAATTCTTATGATAAGGATGCTGATGGAAATAGAGAAGAAGGAACTTTATCAGGGATAGAAATTAGAAATATCTTTATGAATGGTGATAATGTTAATTTGTCTATTACAGCACCAGCTATCAAAGGAGATAGATTAGTATACAACGAGAGTGGGGTTCAGGGTTGCGTCAATCCTGATTTATTAGATTATAGTCCAGGAGTTAAATACTCTACAAATCAAAATGATGAATACCTAAAAGCTGTTCAGGTTCCTATTATAAATCAAAATGGAAGTGTTGACGCTTTAAGATTAAGCGTTTATAATATTACAGAAAATCCATCTTTTATAGATGAGAATAATATATTATATAGTATTTATAAAAATATATCTTGGGGGTGTGATAGAACGAATGGAATTATAGATATATTATTAGATAATGTCTATTTGGAACGTGACTCAAAATATTTTATTCAATTTGATTACTATGGTAGCGGCTATATAACACCAATAGAGTTTCCATTTTTTACAAATATATCTTCTAGTGGTATGTCTTATAAAAAAAATGGAGATGGGAGTCTTACTCAAATTAGTAATGCTGATTTTGCTATTACTATTATTACTTCTGATAATCCTAATCACGAAATAAATGTAGAAGAGGCTGATATTTGCGAGCGATTAAAGCCAAAATTTCCTTTTCCAAATCCCAGTATTGGTCAAATTACAATCCCTTACTCAGATGCTTTTTTGGGAGATGCTGATATATTAGTTTATGATATTAGGGGAAGATTAAGAATTAAAAAGAATCTCAACCTATCTAATTACCTAGAAGGGTATCATCTAGGAGTAAACTCCTTATCATCTGGAATTTATTTTATAATAGTATCTAACAAGAATGGAGAAAATGAAAAATATAAGATATCTATTATACATTAAATTAATGTTTTTATATGCAAACATATAAAGTATTGCTTTAAGTGTAAAAAAACTTTAACAAGCTGCTTTTATACTTGTATAAGAATGAAAATAAAAACTAAATTATCTCGCTTATGTTAGGCCCTTGTAGTTCAATCGGATAGAACAGTCGCCTCCTAAGCGATAGATCCCCGTTCGATTCGGGGCGAGGGTACAATAAAATTAAGGGAAAAATATGGACAAAAAAGAATTAAGACAGGACCCTATAAGGGAGAAGATATTATCAGCTCTATCATATATTGAAAATAATAGAAATGCTCTATATGGAATTGTGGTTGGAGTTATGGTAATAATACTTGTTGGTAGTTATTTATCAACTACTCAAAAAGAAATGGATAGAAAATCATCATTAAGTTTTGGTAAGGCTATTAATAATTCTATAGCTGGAGATAAGGATACATCTGTAATGCTATTTCAAGATCTTTTGTCTGAAGGTTCAAAAGAGGTTGCTGGTAGCGCACTCGTTTATCTTGTTGATTATTATCTTTCTAATAAAAATTTTGAGAAAGTAGATTCTCTATTAAACTTAAACATAGATATCACTGATAACGTTTTACAGTCTAAGATGTATGCAATGCAGGGAGATATGAATTTAGATAAAAAAGAATACGAAAAATCTTTAGAATTTTACTCACAGGCTGCCAAGATTAATAATAGTATTGAAAATCATATGATGTTTAAGAAAGCTGTTGTTTATTATGAAAAAGAAGAGTTTAAGGAAAGTAAGGAAATCATTGAAGAGATATTAGCAGTTGAAGATTTACAGTATGATGTTAAAAATCAATGCGAAAAGTATCTTTTTATATTGAATGATAGTATTTAATTAGTATTTGATTTAATTTAACTTATTACTTAAGTTTCGTCGTAGAAAGTGGGAAGAAATTCCCACTTTCTTTTTATCTGCGAATTTGAAAGGAGTTTAAATTGATTAGTAAGGACATAATAGAAGCATTTTCTGATTTAGCAAAAGATAGAGGTGTCGATAGGACTAGCTTGGGAACTATCATTGAAGATCTTTTTATGAGTCTAATTCATAAAAAATATGGATTAGAGAGAGAAAATTTTAGTGTTATTGCAAATATGGAAAAGGGCGAGATTGAGATTTATCAAGAGAAAACAGTAGTAGAAGAGGTGGTGGATAGCGTAGAAGAAATACATGTTGATGATGCTAGGAAAATTGAGAAAGATCTTGAGCCAGGAGATCCATTTATTGAGATCATAAATCCAGAAGATTTTGGTAGAAGGTTAATCAATACAGGTAAGCAATTTTTGGCACACGCAATCAGAAATATTGAAAAACAGTCAATTTTTGATTATTTTGAAGAGAGACTTGGAACCATTGTTACCGGTCACGTAAATCAAATTCAAAGAGACAATGTTTTTGTTACTTGTGAAAAAGCAGAGCTAATGCTACCTAAGTCGGAACAAATAATTAACGATAGATATAGGCGAGGAGAATCGATTCGTGGCGTTGTTCTGAGCGTATCTAAGGGGCCTGAAATAGTGATTTCCAGATCCAGTAATGATTTTTTATTAAAGTTGTTTGAAATGGAAGTTCCTGAAATTGAAGATGAAATTATAGAAGTTAAGGCGATTTCTAGAGCTCCTGGAGAAAGAAGTAAAGTGGTAGTTTACTCTTCAGATATAAGAGTTGATGCTGTTGGTGCCTGCGTAGGAATGAGGGGTAGTAGAATTCAATCTATTGTAAGAGAATTGAATGGTGAAAAAATTGATATAATCAATTATAGCGATCAGCCAGAAGTTTTACTAACAAGAGCTATTGCTCCAGCTAAGCCTATTAATCTTCTTTTAGATGAAGAAAACTCATACGCTTTAATTGTTTTTGATGATGATGATATTTCTATTGCAATTGGTAGGAATGGTCAAAATATTGATTTAGCAAGTAATGTTACTGGTTATACTATAGATACGATTAAGCTTTCAGAGTATAATGCTCAGAATGGAATAGTTGATAGTAATAGTATAGCATCTGTGGATAGCTTTTCTGAAAAACAGATATCTATACTTAATGAGAATAGTATAATTACAAAAGATGATTTCAAAAATAAGAAAGAAGAGATTCTTGAGCTAAAAGGATTTGGAGAAAAAACTTATGAAAAATTACTATCATCATTAGAACAGGATATTAAGCTAGATGCCTAAAAAGAGAATATTTCAAGTAGCAAAAGAACTCAACATATCTCATCTTGAGATAATGTCATTTTTAAAAGATAATGGGGTTGAGGTTGCCACCCATATGAGTCCTATAGAAGATGATATCTATGAATCTATTCTTTCTGAATTTAATAAAGAAAGATTAGAAATAGAAAGATTACGCAAGGATAAGGCTAGGCAGGCTATTATTACGAATGAAAATGAAATCAAAATGGATGAGCAGGTTTCGCCTAAACAGGTAGATATAAAGGAAGACGATAAGCCTAAGAAGGAAGAGGGCGCATTAGGACTTAAGATTATCAAGAGACCCGATAAAGAAGAAAAAGAAAAAGCTCAAAGAGAAAAAAGTCTTTCGACTAAAAAAGAAATATCACTTGAAAATAAAAAAAATATAGTAGATAAAAAGCCTAAAAAAAGGAAATTAAAGCAAATTGATATTTCTGCTATAGCTGAAAAAATTAATAAACCTAAAAAAGAACAAGTAAAAACTACCGTTGATAGTTCGGTGTTAAATAAGAGCTTATCAGGTCAATCTAAGAAAAAGAGAAAAAAGAAAAAAAATGAGGAAGTTTTAGATACTGAAGTTACTAGTAATTTAATTAAGCTTCCTGAATTTAGTACAGTCGATGAATTGGCTCAGACTATGAATGTTAAATCTCAAGATATTATCATGTCATGTATGGGGCTCGGTTTAATGGTGACTATAAATCAAAGATTGGACATGGATACTATAACGATGGTTGCGGATGAGTTTGGCTTTGAAGTTGAAACTCTTAAAGAGTTTGCTGAAGAAGAATCATTTTTAGTTGATACCGAAGAAGATATTAAAAATGCTACAGAAAGAGCTCCTATTGTCACAGTAATGGGGCATGTAGATCATGGTAAAACTTCTCTTTTGGATTATTTGAGAGAAGAGAATGTTGTAGCTGGAGAAAGTGGCGGAATTACGCAGCATGTTGGAGCTTATGAAGTGACCTTAGAGTCTGGTAAAAAAATAACTTTTTTAGATACTCCTGGCCACCAAGCATTTACTGCAATGAGAGCTAGGGGCGCAAATATAACTGATATCGTAATAATTGTTGTTGCAGCAGACGATGATGTTAAGCCGCAAACAGTTGAAGCTATAGACCATGCAAAGGCAGCAGGCGTTCCGATTGTAGTTGCAATAAATAAAATTGATAGACCAGAATCAAACCCCGATAAAATTAAAAAATCACTATCAGAACAAAATCTATTGGTAGAAGAATGGGGCGGAAAAGTTCAATGCTCTCTTATTTCAGCCAAAACAGGGGAAGGTATTGATGATTTGCTTGATAAAGTTTTATTAGAAGCTGAAATACTTTCTTTAAAGGCGAATAAGAATACTGAATCACTTGGAACGATAGTGGAGTCAAGATTAGATAAAGGGTTCGGTCCTATTGCTACAGTGCTAATTCAGAAAGGAACATTAAAAAAAGGAGATATTTTCCTATGTGGCTCTCAATATGGTAGAGTTAGAGCGATGCTTAATGAAAGAAATAATAATCTTGATAATGCATTTCCATCGGATCCTGTACAAATACTTGGGTTTCAAAAAGTTCCAAAAGCAGGTGAGATATTTAAAGTATTCTTAGATGAAAAAGATGCAAAAAGAATTGCTGCAGAAAGAAGTATATTAGAAAGGGAAGCGTCTCAGAGGCGACACAAGAAACTTACTTTAGACCAAATTGGCAAGCAGATAAGCGAAGGTAAAGTTAGAGATTTAGATATTATTATTAAGGGTGATGTAGATGGATCTATTGAAGCTCTTAGTGACTCTTTAATGAATTTATCTACTGAAGAGGTTAATGTGAAAATAATTCATAGATCTGTAGGAATGGTAACAGAAAATGATGTGTCATTAGCTGCAGCTTCGAATGCTATTATTATAGCGTTTAATGTAAATACTTCAAATGAAGCTAAAATGCAGGCAAAGAACGATGGTATTGATATTCGACATTATTCGATTATATATCAGGCTATAGACGAAGTTAAACTTGCATTAGAAGGATTGTTAGAGCCAGATAAGGTTGAAGAGGTAATGGGGCTTGCAGAAGTTAGAGACCAGTTTAAAATTCCTAAACTTGGAATAATAGCTGGTTGCATGGTTGTTAGTGGTAAAGTTGTTAGGAATGCCTTTTTAAGAGTCCGGAGAGATGATGAAATTGTTCATGAGGGTAAATTGACTTCACTCAAAAGATTTAAAGATGATGTTAATGAGGTTCTTGAAAGTTTTGAATGCGGTATAGGAATTGAGAATATGCATGATTTTAATGAAAAAGATATTATTGAGGTTTATGAAATTAAAGAAGTTAAAAGAACTCTTTAAAAAAAAGAATATTTGGACAGTTTTCAATTTAAAAGATCAGATAGAGTTTCTCAAGAAATTAAAGATATTATTAGTATTATCTTATCTTCAAAAGTTGTATTAAAAGATAGTGGATTAATTACAATCACTGAGGTGAAAACTGCAGATAATCTCAGATTTTCAAAGATTTATTTAAGTTTTATTAATAATAAGATTGAAAGCGAAGAACTAATAAAAATGATGAACTCTAATATTAGGGAATATCGCTACCATCTTGGCAAATCCCTTGAAATGAAATATGTTCCTCAAATCAAATTCTACCATGACAACTCCTTTGAAGAAATTGAAAACATAGCATCCCTTTTAAATAAAGTAAATACAAAAAAATGACAGATTCTAGGGATGCAATATTTCCGATATGGAAACCTCAGATGATTACATCTACAGATGTTGTTAGAAAAGTAAAGAGTAGATTTAATTTAAGCAAGGTAGGGCATTGCGGTACACTCGACCCTTTTGCTGAAGGAGTTTTGATTATACTATCTGGTAATAAAACATTAGAGTCAAATAAATATATGAATACAGTAAAAACATATAGAGCTACTATTGTCTTGGGGAGAGAAACAGATACATTGGATATTTTAGGAGAAACAATTAGAGTTAAAGCTTTAGAGAATAGATTTTCAAATCAAGATATAGAAAAAGTTCTAACAGAATTTAAAGGGGAAATCAAGCAAAGGCCACCAGCTTTTTCTGCTAAAAAAATTAATGGAGTGAGATTATATAAATTTGCAAGAAAAGATATTTTTATACATCTAAAGCCAGTATCAATTTTAATTGATGAGATTGATTTTATATCTTTTAATGGACACGAACTGGTAATAGATGTTAAATGTCATAAAGGTACATATATAAGACAGCTTGGTAATGATATAGCAAAAAAAATGGGTACCCTAGGTCATCTAAAGAGCCTAACGAGAACTAGTATTGGAAATTATAATTTTAAAAACACATTTCAGTTAGAGGATATTGATAATTGGAAATTTTTAAAACATTAAATGAATTAGAAAAAAATAATTTTGATTCTTCTAGTTTAACTATTGGGACTTTTGATGGAATGCATCTTGGTCATCAACATCTTATTAAAAAATTAATTAATTTATCAACTTCTAATTCTAATAAATCAGTAGTTATTACCTTTTCACCTAATCCATATATTGTAATTAATGATAAAAAAGAATCTGATTACCATTTATCATCTAGTGATGAGAAATATCTATTATTAGAAAACCTAGGAGTNGATTTCCTTTTAGATCTTAAATTTGATTTTAATATTTCTCAATTATCTGCTAAAAAATTTCTAAATAATTTCATTATATCTCCATTTAGNCCTAGAGATATAATNATAGGATATGATCATCATTTTGGCNATAAAAGAGAGGGANATAGTTTGTATCTNGATANAAATAGTCAAAAATATAAATANAATCTTCATATAGTAGANCCATATAGAAAGGAANATATNGTTATTAGCTCTTCTAAAATTCGTCAATTGATTTTAGAGNATCAAATAAAAGNTGCNAATANNCTCNTTGGACGAAAGTATAAAATATCAGGAAAAGTTGTAAAAGGTNATAATATTGGAGAATCTCTATCTTTTCCTACTGCTAATCTATTAATTTCTACAATATTGCAATTAATTCCATCAAATGGCGTATATTTTGTAAATGCATATATTAATAGTGATAAATATGTAGGAATGTGTAATATAGGCTATCGTCCAACAGTTTCAACNGGACAAGAGAGGGCAGTAGAGGTTCATATATTNGATTTTGATNGTTTTGATTTNTATGATCAATTTATTGAAATAGAATTTNTAGACTATATTCGCCCTGAGGTAAAATTTGATAATAAAGAGCAGTTNAAAAAACAGCTCATTAAAGATAAGGCATATTGCAAAAGTTTAATTATGTGATTAATGGAGGAAATGAATGTCAATAACAAAAGATAAAATGCAAGAATTAGTAAATGAGAATGGTAAAAATTCTGAAGATACAGGAGCAACTGAATCGCAGGTGGCAATTTTTACAGAGAGAATTAGAAATCTTACAGACCATTTAAAGGTAAATAAAAAAGATAAAAGCGCACAGAGAGGCTTGATGCTTCTAGTTGCAAAGCGTGCTAGACTATTAAAATATTTAAAGAAAAATAGTTTAGATGGCTATANACAATTAATTGAAAAATTAGATTTAAGGAAATAAAATGCATACAAAAGAAATTAAAATACAAGATAAGTCAATAAAATTAGAAACAGGTAAAATTGCNAAGCAAACATCTGGGTCGGTAATGGTTACTTCNGGAGAAACTATGGTTCTAGTAACTGTTTGTGCTAGTAAAGGTAAAGCAGAAGATAGAGGNTTTTTNCCTCTTTCTGTAGATTATAGNGAAAAATTCTATGCTGCCGGNAGAATCCCAGGAGGNTTTTTTAAGCGTGAGGCAAGACCAAGTGAAAAAGAAATTTTAGCAGCACGNCTAACAGATCGNCCACTTAGACCATTNTTTCCTAATGGCTTTGTAAATGAAACNATNGTCTCTATTAATGTNCTATCATATGATGGNGAGAATGAACCAGAGGTTTTGGGTACGATTGGAGCATCGGCAGCTTTNGCGATATCAGATATACCATGGGATGGCCCAGTAGCTTCTATAACTATAGGTAGAACATCGGAAGGTAAATTTATTATAAANCCTTCTCTTGAAGAGCTTGAATCTAGTGATATGACTATGGTTGTATCTGGAACGGCTGACTCTATAGTAATGGTAGAAGGNGTATCAAACTTTATAAGTGAAGAAGATGTTCTTTCAGCTATTCAGTATGGTCATGAAGTGATTAAAGATATAGTCGCTGCTCAAGTAGAATTNGCGAAAGAGTGTGGACTTGAAAAAAGAGAAGTTGTTTTAGCAGAGCCTAATACTGANCTTCATAAAAAAATTGATGATGTAATTAAGGATGACTATATAGCATTAAATGATCCTAAAAATAAAGCAGATAGATATAATGAAATAGATGCATATGTTGATACTATCGTTGCTCAATTTGAAGATGAATATCCAGATGATCTTGGTGAAGTTAAATCATATGTTAATGATAAAATATCAGATAACCTTCGAACAAGGACTTTAGANGGTAGTAGGGCAGATGGTCGTTCTCATACAGATGTTAGAAAAATTGATATCGAAACAAGTATACTACCGAGGACTCATGGCTCTGCATTNTTTACAAGAGGTGAAACTCAATCCTTAACTGTAACTACATTAGGTGGNAAAAGAGAAGANCAAATGCTTGATAATATAGGTGGATTGACATATAAATCTCATATGCTTCATTATAATTTNCCNCCATTCTGTGTAGGAGAAGCAAGNCCAAAGTTNAGNCTNTCAAGAAGAGAGGTTGGGCATGGNAANCTCGCAGAAAGAGCGATAGTAAGTGTACTTCCAGATTTTGAAGATTTTCCATATACNATCAGAATNGTTTCNGANATAATGGAATCTAATGGTTCTTCATCTATGGCCACNGTATGTGCTGGAGTATTGTCGCTTATGGATGCNGGNGTNCCAATTAAAGAACCNGTTGCTGGGATTGCAATGGGATTAATCATGGAANATGAAAAGAAATATTGCATTTTGACTGATATATTNGGAACCGAAGATCATCTTGGAGATATGGATTTTAAAGTTGCAGGTTCTAAAGATGGAATCACTGCAATNCAGATGGATTTAAAGATAGATGGGCTNCCTATGGATATTATGAGAGAAGCTTTAGANCAAGCAAAGGCAGGNAGNTCNCATATATTAGATGAAATGAACAAAACNATGTCTGNGCCAAGCAAGAAACTCTCAAAGTATGCACCTAAGATTATGAANGTTTCTATACCNGCAGATAAAATAGGTGAATTTATTGGTCCAGGTGGNAAGAATATAAAAGCAATTCAAGCAGATTATGAGGTAGATATAAGTATTGANGATGATGGCTTAGCTTTAATTCTTGGNACAGATCAAGAGAAGATTGAGCAGGTNCATGAAATGATGTCTGGNTACTCTATGGTTCCAGAGGTAGGTAAGGNNTATGAAGCTGAGGTNGTAAGTATTCAGTCTTATGGNGCATTTGTGAAAATNGCACCTGGTAAAGAAGGTNTATTGCATATTTCTCAACTAAGGTCAGAGAGAGTTAATAAAGTGGAAGACGTCCTTAAAATGGGAGAAATGGTNAAAGTTAAACTAACTAAAATTGATGATAATAATAGATTNAATTTTAGNATTAAAGCATTGGAAGAAAAAACAGCTTAGAAGATGNTAATAGGCGTACCTATAGAGATTAAAGCAAACGAAAATAGAGTTGCTATGACTCCTTATGCTGTAGATAGTTTGACTAAAGAAGGNCACAAAGTNNTAATTCAAGATAANGCNGGAATTAAAAGCGGATTTACTAATGATGAGTANAANGATAATGGCGCNACTATTGTTGGNACNTTNGATGAAATCTATAGNGATAGTGANCTTNTTGTAAAAGTNAAAGAGCCNCAAGAGGCTGAAATTAGNAAGATNAAAGANTCNCAAATTGTTTTTACNTANTTNCATTTTGCTGCNAGCGAATCTCTTACTAANGGTATTNTANATTCTAAATGTATAGCNTTTGCNTATGAGACAGTTCAGACNGATAATAAGAATCTNCCGCTTCTTGTNCCTATGAGTGAAATAGCTGGTAGATTATCAATNCATAATGGTGCAAAATGCCTAGAGTCAAATGAAGGTGGCAGGGGAGTTCTATTAAGCGGTTCTACCGGGATAGAGCCTGCTACGGTTACGATTATAGGTGGTGGTATCGTAGGATCTAATGCATGCAAATTAGCTGCAGGATTAGGAGCTAAAGTAAATATACTTGATGTTAATGTTCAAAAACTTCAGTATTTAAGTGATATTATGCCACCCAATGTAACTACTTTGTTTTCTGATAGCTATAATCTAAATAGACTTATGCCTGTAACCGATCTCCTTATCGGAGCAGTATTGGTAGTAGGAGCTAAAGCCCCTAGCTTAGTTACTAAACCTATGATAAAGAAAATGAAGAAGGGGTCGGTTATTATTGATGTTGCTGTAGATCAAGGTGGATGTGTTGAGACGTGTAAGCCTACTACGCATGCAAGTCCTACATATTTAGTAGATAATGTTTTGCACTATTGTGTTGCAAATATGCCAGGAGCAGTTCCTTATACTTCTACAATGGCTTTAAGTAATTCTACGATTCCTTATATTAGAGCAATTGCAAATCATGGATATCAGAATGTGATTAAAAATCATAAGCCGCTTCTTAGAGGTCTTAATATCTATAAAGGTAATGTTACGCATTCAGGTGTGGCTGAAACTTTTAACCTCAACTATACTCCTGCTTTAGATTTAATCAACTAGATTGTCTTATAATCAAAAAAAAGATATATATCTAAACTATCATAATCTGGGATATGATTTTCAGATTGGTATTAATAAAATCCATCCTTCTATATTCAGGAATCATATAAGAGTCATTGATGAGATATTATCTAAAGATAAAGATATGAATATATCTATTACTTTTGATGATGGCTATGAAGGTATTTATAAGTATGCGAAACCCTTATTAGACAAAACTAAGATTAAAAGAAAAAAAGTTTTTATTATAGGTGATTATATTGGTAAAAACAATACTTGGGATTTTTCATTTTTATTTAATTATTATAAACATTTAAGCAAAAATCAAATTAGAGAGTTATATCAATCTGGATGGGAAATTGGAAGCCATGGATTATCTCATAAATCTTTCTTGTCAATGAATAACAGCCAAGTTAAAAAGGAAGTTATTGATTCTAAACAAATTCTAGAAGATATAATAGATGCAAAAGTTCAATCTATCGCCCCACCATTTAGCCATATTAATCAAGAGGTTTACGATCTATGCGTAGAGGCTGGATATAATTCTATTTATATTCAGAATTCTGTGGAAATTCAAACTATAGAAGACGTTAATATTTATTCTAGAAACAACGTTTATTCAATTGATAGAAACTTAAATATTATAAAAAAAGTTAAATCCAGTAAGATGGAGAATAAAAAAGAAAAGTTTATCTCCTCCTTTAATAATCTTACTGTATTATGCAGTAAAATTATCAAATAAAAACCGCTCTAATAAAATAATTTAAACAATCTATTCTTTTCCTTTGACTTTAAGATAATTATATATTAAACTTAAAGTAACGCTTTATACTAATTATTCATAAAAATGCAAGTCAAAAAAATAAAAAAATTATATTATTCGATCGGTGAAGTTAGTGAGATAACTGGATTAAAGCAGTACGTTCTAAGATATTGGGAGACTGAATTCCCTCATTTAAAACCAAGTAAAAATAGCGCGGGAAATAGAATATATAGACAGAATGACGTCGATAATTTGCTTGAAATTAAAAAGTTATTACATGAAGAGAAGTTTACTATTAAGGGTGCTAAGCAGTATCTAAAAACTCATAAGAATGACAAGAAGGATGTGCAAAAGACTTTAAATAAAGTTGTTCCACTTAGCAAAGATGAAATTCATACTTTAAAGAAGATCAAGATAGGAATTGAAGAGCTTCTTAAAAGTGTTGATTCTTTAAAAGACTAATCTCATCGGGACGTGGCGTAGTCCGGTAGCGCACCTGACTGGGGGTCAGGGGGTCGCCAGTTCAAATCTGGCCGTTCCGACTCTCGATAACTAAGAAATCCCTTCTACAAGATGGGATTTTTTTATTCCCTTAAGATATGATTTCCCATCATTAAAGCCGTTAATTGAGGATAGGAAAAAAGAAGACGAATTTATAAATTCAGAAATGTTTGCTTATAAAAAGGAAGACCAACTTGAAAATTAGATATATACTGCTTTTACTTGCACTTTTCATTATGTCCTGTGATGAGACTCCTACTGAGCAAGAAGAAGTGATATTGCCTGGATTAGTTGGATCCTGGATAAGTCTAGATTATTATATACAAGATGGAACTGAATTTCCTATAGGCCAACGTTCTAAGATTAACTTTTATGAAGATAATTTTTTTACTATACTATATAGTGACCCTGACGATTGGACTTATTTCCCGAATCAACAATATGGAACCTTTTCATATACAGAATCTGCGTATACACTTTTTTATTCTGGTGGTTCAGTAAG
>NZUX01000013.1 GCA_002703645.1 Fidelibacterota bacterium
GTAAGAGCGTAAATATCTTTATTTTTTGATATTAATTTAAGTAAAAGGGATGTGGAGTCAATTCCTCCACTAAAACTAAGTACATAAGACATGAAATCTATGCCCCTGAATATTTTACGCCTGTTCCATTATCTTCTGATATGGTAATACTAGATAAGATAGGGATATCTTTGATTAGTTGCTCCCAGACCCATACAGATAAAAATTCACTACTAGGGTTATTTAAGCCTTTAATATCATTTAAAACTTTATGATCTATTCTTTTAATGATTTTATTGTCAATAATTAAATCTAGATCATAAAAGTCCATAACAAATCCAGTTTTTTTATCTATAGGACCATCGATTTCTATAATAATTTTAAATGTATGCCCATGCATCTGACTACATATATGACTTGAATCTAAAGTTGGGATAAATCTAGCAGAGTGTACTGTATAGGTTCTAAAAATCTTCATTTTTTCTTTCGAGTAGATTTTGATATTAAAGACCACATTTTTTTAGGAACCTTATCAAGCCAATTAAACTCTCCAGCTTTATGAATCCATTCAGCGCCATCGATAGTTACTACCTCACCAGTTATATACCCAGAATGATCCGATAGTAGATAGGCTGCTAAATTAGCAAGCTCTTGATGATCTCCAAATCTTTTTAAGGGTAGCTTTTTTTCTATATCAATAAATGTTGAAAATATTTTAGGGAAAAGCCTAGACCATGCCCCTTCAGTAGGAAATGGCCCTGGAGCTATAGCATTACATCTTATTCCATATTTCACCCATTCTGCAGCTAAAGATCTAGTTAATGTTAATACGCCTCCTTTTGCACATGCAGAAGGCACAACGTAAGCTGAGCCAGTATACGCATATGTAGTAACGATATTAAGCATTGTTCCTTTTATATCNTTTTCTATCCAGTATTTTCCAATTTCTAAAGAATAATTNTATGTNCCNTTTAATACNATATCTACNACTGTATCAAAAGCTTTTGTAGATAAATTTTCAGTTGGGCTTATAAANTTTCCAGCAGCNTTATTAAGTAANCCATCAATTCTANCAAATTTTGATAATGNTGATTCAATTGTTCTATTTACATCATCAACACTTCTTACATCTCCAGTAACATAATGAAGNGTTNCACCAGTTANGCTTTCTAACTCTTCTTTCGTTTTTTTTAGAACTTCTTCTTTTCTNCTTGTAATGACTACTTTTGCACCTAATTCAAGAAAATATTTAGTCATACTTTTCCCGAGGCCTGTTCCTCCACCAGTTACAATTATAACTTTATTTTTTAATGAATCATTTTTTAACATACCTTCATATGGCATAATTAAATTTCCTTTTTACTTAATAAGCTTGTAAGAGAAATATAAATTAAGATATATTCAATATATAAAATAACACATAAATATAATTGTTGGAGAAAAAATGTCTGCTATAAATAAAATTAAAATTATAAATAAACTAAAAGGNTCCTTCGATCTTTTAATCGTTGGTGCTAATTCTAATACTAAAAATCTTTCTTTNCCTTCTGGNCTTTCTNATGATATNCAGANCGATTTNAAAATGTCATTTTCAATTGAANAAGAGGTNNCTCAAAAGTCTAAAAAAATATTATCATATTCTANNGGTGANATTAAAAGAACTTGTCTNTATGGGTATTCTTNAAACNANGATAGCGATGCACTTAGGAGCTTGGGAGCTAATATTATTAAATACTCAAAAAACTATAAAAATATTGCAATTGACCTTTCAAGTTTTTCTTTGAAAAANGACNATCAAGAACAAGCATTTATTGAGGGTNTAGTATTNGGGACATATGAATTTTTAGATTATAAAAAGAAAGATACTCCNAATAANCTTTCAAATATTACTCTTATTGGAGATACTNATAAAAAAATAGTAGATAAAGCANCAGTGATTGCTAATGGAGTTTGCTATGCTAGAGACCTATCAAATCATCCTCCNAATATACTAACNCCAACATATATTGCTAATGATGCTGTTAAAATTGCTAAATCAAATAAGAATATGAAGTCAAAAATCATTGATGTGTCAAAATTTCAATCTNTAGGATTAGGTTCTTTTTANGGGGTTGCTATGGGTGCNCATGAACCAGCTAAATTGATTCTTGTTGAGTANAANGGTGGAAAAAAAGGTGATAAGCCTATTGCTTTAGTAGGCAAAGGTCTNACATTTGATTCTGGNGGTATTTCAATTAAGCCTTCAGCTAAAATGGATGAAATGAAATTTGATATGTGCGGAAGCTCTACAGTTATGGGNGTTATGAAGGCTGTTGCAGAGTTGAATCCTAAATTAAATATTATTTTTGCTATTGGATCAACAGAAAATATGCCTGGAGGAAAAGCACAAAGACCAGGAGATATTGTTACAGCATATAACGGNAAAACAATTGAAGTGTTAAACACTGANGCAGAAGGGAGATTGGTCTTAGCTGATGTTCTGGCTTATGTTGTTAAAAATTATTCTCCTAGTGAAATATTAGATTTCGCAACATTAACTGGNGCNGTTTTGGTTGCGCTTGGAGATAGAGCTAGTGGCTTGATGGGGAACAATCCTAATTTGATTGAAAAGATTAAAAAAGCTTCGGATAAGTCTGGAGAAAGAGTATGGGAACTTCCAATGTGGAAAGAATATACAAAAGATATAAAATCCAAAGTTGCAGATATAAGNAATTTAGGTAGGCCACCATTAGCTGGGACTATTGCTGGGGGAGTATTTCTTCAAGAATTTGTTGATGATATACCATGGTGTCATATTGATATTGCAGGTACCGCCTGGGGACCCAAAGANCCTAGCTATCAGCCAGCGACNGGTGCGACAGGTGTTGGCGTTAGATTAGTTTATCAGTTTCTTGAAAATTCATTGAATTAGTTTTTTTAGTTAGCTTAAATATTTTATAAATTTAGCGTGTAGTATAGTATATGGCGGCTTAGCTCAGTTGGTTAGAGCACTGGAATCATAATCCAGGTGTCCGGGGTTCGAATCCCTGAGCCGCCACTATTGCTCTTTGATGGCATATTTTTGCCAAAAATCTACTGATTTTGCCCATTCATCTGAGTTGTAGAATCCTTTTGTTCCACCTCTTTTCTGTAATTGATTTCTCATCATTGTAACTGTTCCCATTGGCATTTCTATATTTTTTGGTTTAGCCATAAATGCTATTAATTCCCAATCTGCATCTGTAGAATTTTCATTTGTTTCAGCAAGTACATCTTTTCTGTATAAAATTAAATCAACAGTAGATGTTGTTAATTCTATTCCATCTAGAGCTCTTATTTGTATATATGGNTCTTCATCATTTCTNCTCTTTACCATTCTTGCAACAAGTTTTGTATCTTGATTTATTTTAACCAATGGNCATATAAATTGATGNGCCTTATCATTATCTAAAGTTATAATTACAACACCATCTCTATATCCATCTTTATATTTTTTTTGATTTAAAAATTGCTCTGCAATTAATGCAATTTCATCAAAAGAAATTTTATCAGAATAAGTTTTTCCACTAGATTTTGTTTGTCTTTTAACAAAGTCACTTGCCTTAACAGTATATTTCATATATTTTACCTTTTAATATTAGATTAATAAATAATAATTGAAATTTAATAAATTAAATTGATGATTTTATATAATGAAAAACAATTAAAGTGTATTGAACATCCCCCTGCTCCTTTAATGATTATAGCTGGTGCAGGAACAGGAAAGACCACAACAATTATTGGTAGAATAGCTTATTTTATTAAAGAGAGAAACATTCCTCCAGAAAGCATACTTGCATTAACATATACTGTTAAAGCTGCCAATTATTTGAGTGATAGTATTGAGAAAATTGTAGGTGAAAAATCTAATAAAATAAACTCTTCAAACTTTCATTCTTTTGCATTTGATTTAGTTATAAAGTATCACAAAGAGCTTGGATACCATAAACTTCCTAGGCTTATCGAACCTAATGATTCTAAGTATATTATTAAGCAGCTTATTAATAGCAATCTAGATTCTTTTAAAAGTGTAGATTATAAAAAAGATAATAAAATTGCATTTACAAATATTCCCAAACTATTTGATCGATTTAGAGATGAACTTATTCTTGATGAGTTTTTATCTGATAAAATTAATACTCTTTTAGAAGATAAGGATAGAGATGAAAATTCTAATCAGCTTCTAGATTGTATTAATCTTTATTTTATTTATCAAAACTATAAAAAAGAGAACTCTTTAATTGATTTTGGTGATATGATTTCAAAGCTATGGGAATTGCTTAATAATGACTTGATTCTTTCTGAAATTCAATCAAATATCAAACATATAATAGTAGATGAATATCAAGATAATAATTATGCCTTATCTCAGATTGTGAAAAAAATATCTAGTAAAGAGTCTAGTATTACAGTTGTAGGAGATGATGACCAATCTATATATTCATTTAGAGGTGCTAATGTTATTGGGTTTCAAGAATTTCGAGATTATTTTAAAAATGAGGATAATTATTCAGAAATAATACTAGATACTAATTATAGATCTACCCAGGGAATTTTAGATTTTTCTAATGAGACTGTTAAAAGTAATTCTCTACGATTTAAGGACGAACCATTAATATCAAATAAAAATATTGATTCTGAAGTATCCTTATTTATAGGAAATCGTAGTATGCAGCTTTCAAAAATTATTAAAATTTGTAAAGAACATATTGATCAAGGAGTTCAAGCATCTGAAATATGTATATTAACAAGAACTGCAAATAATGCACTTGAGGTTTCAGATTATTTGAATTTATATAATATCAAGAATAGCTATGCATCAGGAAAATTATTTGAAAAGGATGTAGTTAAAAACTTCATTTCTTTTATTAATGTTATTTTTAATGGGAAGTACTTTGATCTTGGATTATATCGATTGATTTCCGATTCGAAATATAGCTCTCTACTGAAATCTCAAGGCTTTTTTGGAGAAATTAAAAATTCTTTTAAGAGTCAAGTTTTCAATAATTATGATAATGATTTTTTTCATTCTCTTTGTTTTGATGATCAAACTTTAAAATCAATGGATTTTTTACAGCATTTCAAAACTTTATCTGATAGATTTTTAAAATATGAATATGATGATGTGATTTTGTCATCTTTATTCACTATGATAGAAAACTATCGTAATACCTATAGCAATATGGACGGGAATATATGCGAATACCTGAATACTATGTTTGAGCTTAATGAGGTCTATATTGATACAGATTTATCAGACTCTAAATCAATTTCTATTATGAATATTCATCAATCTAAAGGTATGGAGTTTAAATATGTTATAATTCCTTTTTTAGCAAGTGGTTCTTTCCCTAGCAGAAAAAGAAGTATCAAAAATCTAGAAGAATTACCTGATGATTGGTTAAGGAACTCTCAATTATGTGAAATTGATAGTATGGAAGAAGAAAGAAGAATATTTCATGTAGCTTCTACTAGGGCTAAGGATAAACTTTATCTTCTTGCTCCAGACAAAGGAAAATCAAAATTTTTTAAAGAAATTAATAAGGATACGTATTCTGAATTAATTTTAACAGAATCTGATTCTTTGACTAATAAAGTTGAGGAGTTTGATTTTTCATATTCTACTAAAATTGATTTTAAATTTTCTGCGACTAATTTATCATTATATGAAAGTTGTCCATTGGCATTCAAATATGCAAAAATTGATAAAATTAAAACTAAAGAAGCTTCTCCTGCAGCTTCATTAGGTAAATTTATTCATAGAGCATTAGAAATAGTCTTTGAAGAAAAAAATACAAACTTAGATGATATAAAAAGAATCATAAATGAAATTTGGGATAAGGATGAATTCTTAAATATTTATCAATCTAATGAATATGCAAAAGAAGCAGAGACTATACTATATGAATATATTAATAAAAATCCACTTGATTCTAATCTTGAATATGTTTTTGAGAAAGAAATAGTGGTTACGGAAAATTCTAATACATTTATTGGAAAAATTGATAGAATTGATTTTTTACCAAATGGTGATATTGCTATTTTAGATTATAAAACATCAAAAAATAAGAAAACTCCCAAGCAGATAATGAAAGATATTCAGCTTGGTTATTATGCCTATCTTTTAAGTATTTCTAAAGATGATAATTTGAATCTCAAGTTTCCAGTTTTATCATCTTTAGAATTTGTAAGAGATGCAAAGTCTCCATCAGTTTCAGTTTCTTTTACTAGGCAAAATATTCTTGAAATTAGAAGTAGAATAGAGGGTATTATAAAATCAGTAAATAGTAATAATTTTACCCCAAAGAAAAAAGGTCATTGTTTCTTTTGTGATTACAAAAGATTATTATGTCCTTTATATAAATAGATATACTTTTTAAGTTATCATGATATTATTCAAATAATACGTATGGCAGANANAAAAAATAAAAATCAAATTACTCCTAAAGAAGTATCTATACTTCTTATTGAGAATAATAAAAAAGATATTCAAACGATTACTGAATTTATAAATANAAGTCATCGAATAAATGCAAACATTCAAANTGTAGATTCAATAAAAAAAGCTAAAACTATTATCTTTTATCAAAAAATAGATATAATGCTTATTGATTTAAATATTGAAAAAGTAAAATTTGAAGAACTATTTGAACGCTTTAGTAAAGAATCATTATCTATTCCTTATATTGTTATTACAGATGAAAGAGATGAAGATATGGGAATAGAAGCCGTACAAAAAGGTGCGCAGGATTATCTAGTAAGATCAGANCTCAGCGAAAGAATATTAAGAAGAACAATAATTTATTCTATAGAAAGGCATGAAATACTTCAGTCTNTATATAAAACTACTATAGTAGATGAGCTAACTGGNTTNTATAACAGNCGAGGTCTNCATACATTAGGAAATCAACAAGTTGAGCTTGCGAAGAGACATAATGATGATATATTTATTTTCTATCTTGATTTAGATGGTATGAAAGAAATAAATGANACTTTAGGGCATGATTATGGGGATAAGGCTTTNCTTACATCTTCAAAAATAATGCATAGAACTTTTCGTACTACGGATATTCTATCGCGAATAGGTGGAGATGAGTTCGTTGTGGTTGCTGTTAAAGCGCAATATGAATTTATTCCAATTATAATTCAAAGAATAAAAGATTATATAAAAGAAGAGAATGATAATTTGAAAGATTATCAGATTTCAATGAGTATAGGAGTTAGCAAGGTTGACCTTGACCATGAAGCCCCTTTGGAGGATGCAATTAAAAATGCTGACAAAGAAATGTATAGAGTTAAGGTGGAAAATAAGAAAGAAAGAAAATAGTTTACTTATTATGCTTTATACATTTTTACTTAAAGTAATACTTTAATTGAAAAATAATCTCTATATATTAATGGCTCTTGCTATGTTTAGCTGGGGAATTGCTTGGAGTAATGCAAAGGTTGTCAATGAATATTTTAGCTATTCAAATTTAGTTTTTCTTCGCTACCTATCTAGTTTCCTTTTTTTATTTATAATTTTTTCAATTAGAAGAAAAACAATCCAATGGCCAAGATTTAAAACTTTTATAAATATTACTATTGTCAGTTTTTTGTATTATATCTATAATATTTTCTTTTTTTTAGGGACAGATGTAGGTGAGGCTGGTATGGGAGGAGTGTTTGTTACTACAACCAATCCTATTATTACATTTACTATCATATCAATGATTGATAAAGTTATTCATAAAAAACAGATTATAGGTATATGCATTGGCGCGCTAGGAGGATGTATTATACTCAATTTATTTGAATTGGGATTCTCATCAATGTTTATAGGTGAGAATCTATATTTTTTGATATGCTCTATAACTTGGGGCATAATAACAGTTGTTATGACGTATGGCCAAAAGGATTATGACTCGATATCTTATATCATATTATGCTATATGATTACTGCTATTATATCTAGCTGCTTTATTGTTCCTTCGGAAATTTTTGATTATTCTAAATATGATTTTAGATTTTTTATTAATTTTTTCTTTGTGTCAATTGGAGCTATGTGCTTTGGAACATCAGTATATATGTATGCAGCTCCTAGAATAGGACCGATAGAGACAAGTGTTTTTATATTTACAGTTCCTTTTATAGCAATGGGCACTGCATATATAATCCTAGATGAGCCCTTGAAGTTAGAGGTTATAGTCGGAGGTTTGCTTGGAATATTAGCCGTATATCTTGTTAATTCTAAACCTTCTAGAACTTGATGTTTATTAATATGAAGTCTATATTGGATAATTTTTACTATTAATATTATATTCGTATTATGGTTACCATGAAAAAATTGATATTCACAATATTACTTTCTTTTTTATTATCGCAAAATGAGGTTTGCTTTGAGATTCAAAGCAATCCTTATCCTAATAGTCCANCACTTGGATGTTTTACAAAATATATAAATGTCCTAGATTGTTTTGAGATATATGCAGAACCATCCATTCAAGATAATAAGGTTTTACATGCAGCAGCGATAGCTGCAGAGCTTTTAGATAATAATGAAGATGGTGTAGTTGATGATTTGGCTTTATTTGAAAGACTACAGCAGCAAAATGCTTTAATGCCAATATTTTTATATGAAGGTAGTTCTTGTATGGATGATTTTGAGGATTATTATAATGGTNATGGCGTTTCTGCTGTGCTTTTTAGAAATGAGATTGACCCTTCTCAACCTGGTCACTGGGGNGCTGATGCTTCTGTTGAAGAAATAGTTCATACNATNAATCATGTTGGNCATGTTTATTTGTANCCANATTATTTTGATATCACTCCAAATTCTTCTNTAATGTCAAATGCTATGGATATTGCAAGAGGAGGACAATTCTTAACTGTCCCTAATAGNTATCCTGAAGAATCTTGGTATCATTATGATGATTGGACATGTGATTATGAGTGTATGGCTATTGAGTACCTTTATTGGTGTATTGTAAGTCATATGGGGATTTTAGATGATGCGCAAACATGCGCTGGGATTGATAATGAATGGGAATTATGTACTCCAGAGCTATTTGAAAATATAGATACAACAATGTTTGATTTAATTACAGATCCACAGCATAAAATCCCTCAAAATGCTCCAGATGGAAATTATTGTCCTTTTACGGGTATCCTTGGTGATGTAAATGTTGATGGGTCTATAGATATCTTAGATATCATCTTTACTGTAAATATTGTTCTTGGTCAAGAAGAGTTTTCTTATGCAGCTGATATAAATAGTGATAATATTATTAATATTTTTGATATAGTGTCTTTAGTTAATATTGTATTATCACCATGATAACAAAAAAATAATTAAAATATGAGTATATATCTTACATTCTTATTCTATGCAATTCCATCTTTCTCAGTTCTCATATTGATTGAGATGATTGCTGCAAGAATGATGGGTATGAAAATCAATCGATCTTCAGATATGATTTCAAGCCTAAGCTCAGGATTGACAAATACTATAAAAGATGCAATTAAATTTGGATTTGTTTTAGTTAGTTATTCATCGCTAGTAGATTCTATGACTATATATAAGCTTGAGCCTATATGGCTTGCAGCAATAGCTGCTTTCATTGTTCAAGATTTTGCAGGATATTGGCTTCATCGTTTAAATCATAGAGTTAACATTTTTTGGAATCGCCATGTAATTCATCATAGCAGCGAAGAGTTTAACTTGTCTTGCGCATTACGTCAGTCAATATCTGTAACATTTAAATTTTCAGCGCTTCTATTTCTACCTGCTGCTCTATTAGGTATTCCAGCTTATATATTTGCTATTTTAGGTCCAATTCATCTTTTTATGCAGTTCTGGTACCATACACAACTAATTGGGAAAATGGGCATTTTAGAGCATATTATAGTTACACCTTCGCATCACAGGGTACATCATGCAATTAATTCTAAGTATTTAGATAAGAATTATGGTCAAATACTTATAGTATGGGATAAGCTATTTGGAACATTTCAGAGAGAACTCGATGATGTAAAGCCAGTTTATGGAGTTCTTAGGCCCGTTAAAACTTGGAATCCTATTTTAATAAATTATAAACATTTATATCAATTAATTAAAGATGCCTGGTATGCAGAAAAATTAATAGATAAGGCTAAAATTTGGTTTATGCCAACAGGGTGGAGGCCAGAAGATGTTAATAAAAAATATCCATTAGAATATATAGAAAACCCTTTAAAGCAGATTAAATATGATACTGATGTATCTCTTTCTTTATCCGTGTGGTCTTGGATGCAATATGTCTTAACAGTAATAATGATGCTTCACATGTTTACTGTAATAGGAAACGTTGAGCCTAAACTAGGTTATATGTATGCTTTTTTCTTGTTTACTCATATATTCTCTCTAACATCCCTTTTAGATGGTAAATGGTATTCTATTGTTTCAGAATCAATAAAAATAGGAGTAGCTGGATTTCTTATTTATAGTCAGCAATATTCCTGGTATGGGATTGAGGGTTTTTTAATTAATTTATTTTTAGGATATCTAGTTATATCTTTAGTATTAACATATTCATTCTTAAATATAGAAGAAAAAAATAAAATGGAGAATTATGGAGTATAGAAATTTAGGGAAGTCAGGTTTAAAAGTGAGTGAATTGTCATTTGGTTCATGGGTGACATTTGTCAATCAACTTAATCAAAAAAGTGCAAAAGAATGTATGGCTATGGCCTATGATTATGGAGTTAATTTTTTTGATAACGCAGAGGCTTATGCATCGGGTAAATCAGAAGTTTTAATGGGGAAAATATTAAAACAGCTTAAATGGGGAAGAGATACTTATATCGTATCAAGTAAAGTTTTTTGGGGAGGAGAGCTTCCTACTCAAAAAGGTCTTTCAAAAAAGCATATACATGATGCTTGTGATGCCGCATTGAAAAGATTACAGGTAGATTATTTAGATTTATTTTTCTGTCATAGACCGGATCCAGAAACTCCTATTCTTGAAAGTGTCTATGCAATGAATGATCTCATTACTCAAGGAAAAATTATGTATTGGGGTACTTCAGAATGGAGTGCAAATGAAATAAAAGAGGCTTTTAAATGTGCAGAAAAATATAATTTAAGAGGACCTTCTATGGAGCAGCCTCAATATAATATATTGCATCGTGAAAGGTTTGAAAAAGAATATAAAAGTATATTTAAAAAATATAAAATAGGCTCAACTATTTGGTCACCTTTAGCATCTGGAATTTTATCTGGGAAGTATAATAATGGGATTCCAAAAAAATCTAGATTTACAGTTAAAGGTTATGAATGGTTAGCTGATGGTATGAAAGATTTAAATCTTAAGAGAATAAAGAAATTGGGTGACATTGCTCATTCTCTAGGAATTTCTCAATCGCAACTTGCAATATTGTGGTGTCTGAAAAATAAGAATGTAAGCACGATTATACTTGGAGCTTCAAATACCAAGCAGCTTAAGGAAAATCTTGAATCAATCAATCATTATGAAAAGGTATCTAAATCAGCTATGACAAAAATAGATAAGCTATTTTAATATGGATAATCATAGAAATATTGAATGGAATTTGCTGGGAGGTTCAGCCTTAGGGGACCTCGCTGATGCTATTTCTGAGAATATTTTATATAAAAAATTAAAATGGAATATTGTATTTATTGGAAATCCTATACTTGTTTTGGTAGGTTTTTTTGTTTGGACATTTTTTGAGGTTAATCCTGAAACTTTAAAATTAATTTTTAGTCTTATACCAGCAGCCATATTTACTCTTTGTGTTGGTTTGATTGACAACAGAGAAAGAGTGAGATATTATATTAGAAATCATGAGGGGACTTTGGATGATTTACCTCCAGTAGTTAAAACAGAACTAGGAAATCTTTCTAGTATACCAAATGGGGGAAAATTAGCAGCAGAGCTTTTTGTTTGTTCCATTATAAGTCTTTTTACAACAATCCCTGGAGTAATTATTATTGCACTTATTGCTAGTATTTCAGGAGTTTATTCTTAATAATAATTATGTTAAACTTATGGCTGATAAGTTTTTTTTATATTATCTTTCAAATCTTCAAATCTGATATATGAATCTTTCATCTGATGTTTTGAGAATAGAACGGATTGATCTGAAAAATGAGGTGATGCTTGTTCATTTGTTGAAGAGCCATACTGATGAATACTCTTTGCATTCACCAAACCATCTTCATCCCATTCAATGATTTGGAAAAAGCAGTCACCTGCAATTGCAATTTCTTTATCATCAACTGACTTGGTATATATTGCTCTTAGGACATCAGGTGCACCTGATAGAGGTAATTCTTTGTCACCTCTTTTAAGTATTTGAAGTTCACCTAGTTTAATATCTATAGTTCCATAATTTGAATTTAGAAATTCAATAGACTTAGTGAAACTTTCAAAAATCTTATCATAATCATATTTGAAGTCAGAAATGTCATAGGTAAGTTCAAAAGTTAGAAGGGCAAGAGCTGCACCTTTGCTATCCATGTCATTGCTTAAATCCCAATTTTCTAAAACTTTGATAGCATCTAGATATTGTTCATCAGTTCTATCTATATCAGATAAAAATTGATCTAGCGCATATTTCATTACTGATTTTTTAGAATAGAATGTATCATATTTATAATCTTCAAATTCTTGCCTAGATATTGATAAATCTTGCCCGTAGAGTTCATTTGCTCTAAATGCTCTATTTGTTTGGAATGTTTCAATCCCAGCTTCTTCAGGTAGGCTATTTAGTGGATTTCCTTTTCCGGTAGTAGCTTCATATGGAGTGCTATTACAATTTTGTAGATAACCTGATTCTGGGTTAAGACTTTGGGGTAGCTCATTAAAACTATAGTAACTATCCCAAATTAAAGCACTATTATCACCAGGCACTATTTTGCTCCAATCATAGCCTTTTTCTCTTTTAGGGATTAATGCATTATAAATATAGTAGATATTACCACTATAGTCTGCATAAAGCGTATTAAACATTGGGATTTCCATCATCTCCATAGCTTTTTTAAATTCATGAATATTTGATGCTTTATTCATTCTAAACCATTGTTCTACTTGACCAATTCTATCAAAAGCGCTATACCTCAGGGCGTAAACACCATGGTCTGTTTTTATGACAGGGCCATGTTTAGACCAATATAAATCTCTTTTAAAGGTCCATTTGATTGGACCTAGTAGTTTAACTTTTATAGGAAGTTTTTTAGTCTCAAAATCTATCCATTGATTATCAAGCATATATTGATTTTCATTATTAGGATTAATTGTGAGCTCATAAATATCAACTAAATCAGGGTTATTTACTGTATGTGACCAAGCAAGAGAATCATTGTAACCCTTGAAAATTAAAGGAGACCCAGGAAAAAGTCCACCACTCATATTCCANCCNTCATTACTATTTATATGNGCTTCATACCATGTTACTGGNCCTTCCCATGGTTGATGAGAGTTGGTGGTTATTCTGGTATAGTTGTCTTCAGATCTAGATGGAGCAACTGCAATTGTATTAGACCCATACATTGAAAAGGTACTTGTTCTTGAAGCATATTTATCAAACGTTGGTTTTTCTTCTTTCATTAATTCTCTCAAGAACCAATCAAATTCAAACATTAATGGTGTTCTAAAAAAGAAACCCGCTATTATATCTTTACCCTTAGCTGGATATATATGAGATTTAATATTATTTTTTTCAATATATCTATTTACGCCATCTGCATATGCATTACATACTATCTTAAGCTCATCTGATATTTCATTATCATACTTCTCATTAACAGTCTCCCAAATCTTTAAAAGGCCAACGAGATAGTCAATAGGAGCGTATTTATATCCTTTGACAGATGCAAACTCACCCCTAAGTGCAAGAACGACTTCTTCAATAGTTTTATAATCATCTTCACAATGAGCATATGCAAGTCCAAATGCAGCATCTTTATCTGATTGTCCATAGATATGAGGAACACCCCAAGAATCTCTATGAATAGTGACATCATAAGAGTATTCTTTTAATATATTTTTTTTAATATAACCATTAAGGGTAAGCATTAAAAAAAATGAAAATAAGATTATGGAAAGCTTGTTTTTATTGAAAATCATATATTTTTTTAATTTACTATTATAACAAAAAAGCCTCTGAATGAACAGAGGCTTTAGAGCGGGATGGACGGGACTCGAACCCGCAACTTCCTGCGTGACAGGCAGGTGCTCTAACCAGTTGAACTACCACCCCAAACTTATTTTATAAAAATCGATATAGGTATAATCACACAGTAGCCAATTACTAATATTAATGGAGAAAGAACAATTGATTGAAAACTAGATGTTTCTCCTGTATACATTAGAATATATCCAAGTATTATTGTGACTAACCCAACTACAAAAAGCAAATAATTCCTTTTCCCAAAGGGCCAAGAATGAAATATGCTACTCTTATTACCTTTTTGAGACATTTGCAAAATTATGATTATAATTTATCAAAATGCAAGAAGTATTACATAAGAAATAATCTTATTCTTAAATTATATTTATCCTATGTTTAATAAATTCAAATCCTATATAAAAATTATTGCGATTTTTGGAGTTTTTTCTATCACAACTCTTTATTTCACGCTATCATTTTGGTCGATAGATTGCAATGGTAATAAAAATTTTATAATTCCTCCAGGAGCTAGTTTGGGTAAAGTTATTCAAAAATTATCTAAAGATAAGTGTTTTGATGATGGTAATGCCTTAAGATG
Source organism: Fidelibacterota bacterium (assembly GCA_002703645.1). Lineage (GTDB taxonomy): Bacteria > Fidelibacterota > Marinisomatia > SCGC-AAA003-L08 > D37C17 > TMED161. Next base: position 14,744 of record NZUX01000013.1, read on the forward strand.
GTTGATGATAATATCAGGCAACGATACTCAAATTCGNCCAGGGAAATACGATTTAAGTAAAGCTAAGAATCTTGGTGATTTAATGAAAATTATTACAAGCGATAGTGTAGAAATGACAAGTGTTACAATTCTAGAGGGATGGACGATTAAAGATGTAAGTAGAAAAATGGGAGAGGTTATCAAAATTGATACTACTAGATTCCAGGAACTTTGTAGAGATGCAAAATTCATAGGGTCTCTAGGGCTTGAAGTTTCTTCTTTAGAAGGCTATTTGTATCCTGATACCTATTCATTTTCATCTAATAGAATTTTATTTAATATTACTGAAGAAGAAGTTATTAAGGTTTTGGTTAACGAGTTTAAACGAAAGTATAAAAAAAATATAGGAAGACACAAACTTACCATGCATGAGCTTGTCACACTTGCATCGATTATTCAGGGGGAATGTATTTTTATAGATGAAATGAAAACTGTTTCATCAGTTTATAATAATCGTCTTAATAAAAATTGGTTATTACAAGCAGATCCTACAATTCAATATTTAAAACCAGGTAAAAATAAAAGACTCTATAATAAAGATTATACTAGATTTAAAAGTCCTTATAATACCTATTTGAATAAAGGGCTCCCGCCAGGCCCTATTAGTAGTCCTAGTATTGATGCTATTATTGCTGCTGCTTATCCAGAATCAACAGATTATATGTTTTTTGTAGCAAAGGGTGATGGTCGTCATTATTTTAGTAAAACAGAAAAAGAACATAATAATGCTAAAAAGAAATATTTAAAAAGGGTTTGGTAATGAGAGAGAACTTAAATAATCAGCAAAAAAAAGCTGTTGAGCTAGTTGGCTCTCCTTTACTTATATTTGCAGGTGCTGGCAGTGGAAAAACTAGAGTACTTACAGAAAAAATAGCATATCTCATTGAGAGTGTTGGAATACCTCCAGAGCATATTTTATCAGTAACATTTACCAATAAGGCCGCAAATGAAATGAAAGAAAGAGTTCAGCGTCTTATTACTCATGATGTATCAAAAATGACTATAGGAACATTTCATTCAGTATGTGCAGGTTTACTTAGAAAACATATACATGTTATTGGTTATGATAATAATTTTACGATTTACGATCAAGCTGACTCAAAACAGTTGATTAAAAAGGTGATCAGTGATATGAATCTTGATTCTAAAACATTCCAAGCAAATAAATATCAATATCTTATTAGTAATTTGAAAAATAAAATGATTAAACCTGATGATGTGCTTTTAAATACAGATAGCTATATTGATGAAATTCTTAGAGATATTTATGTTGATTATAATACAAAGCTTAAAGAAAATAATGCTGCTGATTTTGATGACTTGCTACTTCTTCCTCTTGATATTTTTAATGCAAACCCCTCACTTTTAGAATATTATCAAAATAAGTTTCAATACGTATTGGTAGATGAGTACCAAGATACAAATAAGCCTCAATTTGAATTTATATATAGTGTTAGTCGAAACAATAATGAAATTACAGTTGTTGGCGATGATGATCAGTCAATATATGGTTGGAGAGGGGCAGATATATCTAATATTTTAAATTTTTCTAAGTCTTTTGAAGATGCCACTACAATCAAATTAGAACAAAATTATAGATCAACAAAAATTATTTTAGATGCAGCGTATCATGTTGTGTCTAAAAATAAAAATAGAGCTGATAAAAAATTATGGACGGATAATATTCAAGGTGATAATATAGATTTGTATGAGTATGATAATGAAATTGAAGAGTCAAAAGGAGTTATAAGAAATGTATTAAGTGCTGCGCGCACCGAAAAATTAAATGATATAGTTGTGTTATATCGAACCAATACACAAAGTAGAGTTATTGAAGATCAGTTAAGAAGAGAATCAATACCTTATCATATTGTAGGTGGAATAAAGTTTTATGACAGAAAAGAGATTAAAGATATTTTAGCATACCTTAAATATATTTTAAACCCATCTGATACGATTGCATTTAATAGAATTATTAATTTCCCTCCAAGGGGATTAGGTAAGACAACGATAGATAAAATTTTTAGATATATCAANGANCATCAAATCACTNTATTGGATGGATTAGCTAAAATTGATGAAATTCAAATTGGAGATAAACAAAAAAAACAATTAAAAAGATTTAATGCACTTATAAAAAATCTTCAAGAATATAATAATAAACCGGCATTTGATACGGTAGAAGCATTAATAGATGATATAAATTTAAAAGAGCATTACAAAAATAAGGATAATCCTGAAGATCTTGAGAGGTTAGAAAATATTGATGAATTACTTTTAAGTATTTCTGATTTTTGTGATAGAAATGAAGAAAATTCGCTCTCATCATTTATTGAAGAGGTTTCTCTTTTAACTGATATAGACCGATGGAATGTGGATGAGCAAAAGCTTACTTTAATGACTCTCCATAGCTCTAAAGGATTAGAATTTGATAGGGTATACATATTGGGCTTAGAAGAAGGGCTTTTGCCATTAAGTCATGGTGGTGAAGATGATGATATAGAGGAAGAGAGAAGACTTTTCTATGTTGGTATTACACGGGGAATAAAAAAAGTTGTTATGAGTTATGCAAATAGCAGGAGAAGGTATGGTACATCTTCTATGTTTAATATGCGCTCATCCTTTTTAGATTGTATTCCTGAATCACTATTTAATTTTCACGGTTTAAAGATGAAAACTAATATGTTTTCAAGTTCCAGTATTAAGTTTACTAAGAATCCAGATGAAGGTGAATTTAGAGTTGATGATTTAGTTAAGCATAAATTATATGGACAGGGGAAAATTATAACTATAGAAGGTATAGGGGAGAATTCTAAAATATCTATTAGGTTTAGAGGTAATGAGACTAAGAAGTTTATTAAAAAATACGCGAACTTAAAAAAAATAACTTAGATAGTGACTCTATTGACATTTTTTTTTAAATTAGTATTATGTTAACTGAAAAAATAAAAGACGATTTTTCAAACCTTCTAATTAAAGAAGGGATGAAATTAACTAGTTCAAGATTAAGTATTCTTGATAATATCCTCTCCAATGATTCACATAGAGAATGTGATCAAATTTATGAAGATTTAATTAATGATGATGTTAAGGTGTCAAGAGCTACTATTTATAGAACTCTTGATGTATTAGTTAAGTATGATTATGTAAGAAAATTAGATATAGGTGATGGTAAAGTTCGATATGAGAAAAAACTAGGGACAAAACATCATGACCATATGATTTGTATTGAAACTGGAGATATTATTGAATTCCATAACAATGAAATTGAAGACCTTCAAGATAAAATTGCAGAAAGACATGGCTATAAAATTGTTCGTCATGTCCATCAACTCTTCGTTAAGCCTCTAAGTAGCAAGTAAGTTATGAAATCCTTTTATAAGGATAAACTTATTAAAGATTATTATAAATGTACGCAGGTTGAATATCTAAAAAAGAAAGATAGCAGCCCTTACATTAAATTATCTTTACTAAATAATAAAGGAATCTTTGATGGCTATTTATGGAATATGGTTGATTTTTTTTCCGATAAGGTTAACGAAGACGAAGTTTATGCTATAAAAGCAAAAGAAGAAATTTATAATAATGCGAAAGTACTGAATATCCAAAATATAAAACCTATAGTTAATGGTAATTATGATAAATATGGATATACTTTAGATAAACTATCTATAAGTAGAAAGCAAATCTCCAAATTCCATTATAATAGTCTTCTAGAATCAGTATCTTTATATAGGAATAAAACTATTGATTTGATTCTAGATTTCTATATAAAAAATAAAAATGAAATAATAGCTTCTGATCTATTAAATCATAAATGTAATTGCTTTAAACATATGTTAGTTTTGTCTGAAAACTACGGCACTAAAATTGATAAAAAGTTATGTATCATTTTAATTCTTATCGATAGATTATCTGTAATCTCATTAATAGAAAAAATTAAATTGGTTAATATTAAGCATTATAATTTGATTAAATTTTATCAAGCAAATGATAAAGAGTTTATTAAAAAATATAAATATATTGTAGATTTAATAAGTTATAATTTTAACAATGAAAGTTTTTTTAAAACCAAATAAGAAGAGATAGAATGCGAAAAAATAATTATTTAGTTGTATCATATATTTTATTAGCTTTATTGCTATTATCGAGGCTGATTCCACATGCGCCAAACTTTACTCCAGTTCTTGCTATAATTTTATTTTCATCTATGATGTTTAAAAATAAGATTTATATTTTAATTCCAATAGCAGGAATAATTATTTCAGATATATTATTGCAGTATCAGTCAGGCTATCAATATATATTTTCTACAGCATTTTTCTGGACTTATGGTGCTTTACTTGCAGTGTTCGTTTTTTCTTATTTTCACAAAACTAGTATAACTACAAAGAATATTTTTATTAAATCTTTTGCTGGAGCAATAATTTTCTTCTTAGTATCAAATTTTGGAGTCTGGATAGCAAGCCCAGGATATCCTTTAAACTTTTCTGGTTTAATTTCGTGCTATACTGCGGCTATTCCTTTTTTTAGAAATACACTTTCTTCAACATTATTTTATTCTTTAGTTGTATTTGCTCCTGTATTATTAAAGAATAGGCAACTAATTACAAATAGTATTACATCAAAAAATAATTAGAGATTAGTAGCATATGTACTATCGATATCATGCTATTTTATCGATATTTTTCATGTCACTATTATTTTCTAATTCTATAGTAATTGATTTAGATCCCATAGAAAGTAATCAATATCTAATTAATGAATTCAATGCAAATATTTTAGAAAAATTTGACTATGAATCAATAATATTTAATCAGTCCCATCATATTCCATATGGAAGCTTTTTGTTTGGAGCTATAGATGAACTGAGTACTATTGATACCCTTGGAATGAAAAGCCAGTTTATACTCCGTAAAGGTGATTTTTCATTTAGAGATTTAATTATTTCTACTTATAGAATTAATAATCAAAATATTCATTTTAGATATATGGGGCTAGTTCGATCTTATGACCCTACTGCAATATCAAATTTAACTGCACAAAATTTTTTACAAAATCATATGATAAGTATAATTAAAAGTACGGAGAGTACTTATTTATCTTCACAGATATTACAATTTTCAGAAGATCCAAATGTCCCAATAAGTTATTATTGGGATTTAAATGATTTATCTCAATCATATTATCATACAAGAAAATCAAGTTCTACTATTTGGGGAATTAGAATTAAGCATCAAATTAATGATAATATTAACTTCTCTTATAAGAATTCTAATCAATACTCTAAACTCTCACAATATATAAATGATCCAAATAATTCAAATAACTCTAGTCAGAATAAGTATATAGATGATATATATTACTCAGGGTCTCAAAATATGTATATTGATTATACTGCTAAAAAAGTAATCTTTTTTTCATCTCTATCTTTAGATAGCCATGATTCTAATATGGGTTCTTACTCTAACAATAATATTGAAATAGTTAATGCTAATATTGGAGTTAAAGCAGAGTTAGGTAATAGTCATTTGCATCTTTCATTAACCTCTAAAAAAATTGATATAAATTCTAAACAGTATTTCTTGAATACGCCATTTCTATCATATTCATATAGAGTAAATAAGAAATCGAAAATATCTTACAGCGTAGGGTTTTATGATGGTATATATGATGAAAGAAAGTATGAATCTTCTAGCAATAATTATGAGTATTTAAGAGGGCTATTAAGATTTGCTAATCAAGAGTTATCATATAATTTAGATTTGAATAATCAATCAATAAAAATTGGAGCTGGAAAAATTGACTCAATTTCAACTTATAACATAAATTCTAATGATAACTATTCTGATTCTTATACATATTTTACTATTGGGTATAAATATGTAAGACATTTTTTTGAGATAAACATGAATTCTAAGAAATATTTGAAATTTAATGATAAATTCAGCTCATACTCTACATGGCTAGATTCTTATCTTAATTATTCATTTAAATTATCACGTCCAATAAAGAATAAACCATATACAATTTATTTTGAAGGTAGAGGTAAATTACTATCTATTAGGAAGGGTGGTCTATTTGTAAACGAATTTCCCCTAATATGTAATAATTCATTTGAAAGGTGTTATATGGAACAAGATGAATTATTTTATAGACATTTTATTGATGTAGTATTTGGAATTGAATTTGAAAATTTTACTCTTAGCTATCATACTATTACAAATAATGGAGATGATTTTAGCTGGGGTAATTCCTATTCTGATATTGGTGATAATTTTGGATTGCCTAGATATAGTTTTGGAGATAGTGAATATTCACTATTTCATTATATTAAAATATCTTGGATATTTTTAGATTAAAAAACCTATTTTATGATTTGTGGTATTTACTAAATTACTATTATAAAATTCTTTGATAATTTTAATGAAAGGAGTATAAATGAGCGATTTTACAAAGGATGTAAATGAAGATGATTTTGATTCAATGGTAATTAATTCTGATAAGCCTGTACTTGTTGACTTTTGGGCAGAGTGGTGTGGTCCATGTAAAATGCTAACTCCAACCATTGATGCTATTTCAGAAGAATATAATGATAAAAGTGTTATAGTTAAGGTTAATGTAGATGAGGCTCCTGCTATTGCTACCAAGTATGGTATCAGAAGTATTCCTAGTTTATTGTTTTTTAATAATGGGGAAGTAGTTGAACAAAAAGTTGGAGCTGTTTCTAAGGATGAATTAACCGCAGTATTAGATAAATTAATAGAGGGATAATGTATAAGGTAATAATTATAGGATCAGGACCTGCAGGGTTGACTTCAGCAATTTATGCTGCAAGAGCTAATCTTAATCCATTAGTTTTTGAAGGAGTACAACCTGGAGGTCAATTGACTATTACAACAGATGTTGAAAATTACCCGGGATTTCCAGATGGAATAATGGGGCCAGAGCTTATGGATAAGTTTAGGGAGCAAGCCAAAGCTTTTGGTGCTAAAACCCTATTTGAAAATGTTGATAAAGTCNATTTTTCATCTAAGCCATTTAAAGTATATGTTGGAGAAAAAGAATATATTTCAGAATCGATTATTATATCAACTGGGGCATCAGCTAAGCTCTTAGGTTTAGAATCTGAAAAAAAATTAATGGGTTTTGGCGTTTCTGCATGTGCTACATGTGATGGATTCTTTTTTAAAGATAAAGATATATTAGTTGTTGGTGGGGGAGATTCTGCGATGGAAGAAGCTACTTACTTAACAAAATTTGCATCATCTGTTACAATTATTCATCGTAGAGATGAATTTAGAGCATCTAAAATAATGCAAGATAGGGCTCTTGGTAATTCTAAGATATCAGTTATGTGGAACTCGGAAATTATTGAAATGCATGGGGACCCTAATGATGGAGGATTGAAAAATGTTGATATCCGAAATCTTGTTTCTGGAGAAGTGCATAATCATGCAACTGATGGTGTGTTTATGGCCATAGGTCATAAACCTAATTCTGATTTATTTAAAGATCAGCTAGATTTAAATGATGCAGGATATATCATTACTGATAATGATTCTACTAAGACATCTGTAGAAGGTGTATTTGCAGCTGGAGATATTCAAGACTTTACTTATAGACAAGCTGTAACAGCAGCAGGTTCTGGATGTATGGCAGCAATAGAAGTAGAAAGGTTTTTAGAAGGTCATTAAAAGATTCTGTATTGCCTTCATTATTAATGAATGGTAAGAATTGATAAAATTATATATATGATAACATGTTTTAAATCATTATCAGATGATTTAGAAGATTCGCAATATTCTCTTCCCAAAGAAAATATTCTAATTGACGATAGTGTAATCCGTGTTTTATCTCGATTAGGTGTTGTTTTGGAAAAATTTAATCAAAAAGAATTAATTCAGTCTATTCCATTAGGTAGAGAATCTTTTCTTTTATCTAACACTATGATTCACAGTGAAGAAACTTGTAAAGCAGTAAACCCTTGCTGCGATTCATGTCATATGAATAGTCATTGTGATTATTATAATAATAAAAATTCATGGGTATGTAAGGAGAGTAATTGAAAAAGATATCGATTATAGTAAATGGGCCAGGTATAGAAGAAGTAAAATCTCTATATGGACAAGCTTCTGATTGGGTTCAAAATGTTCTTTCTAAGTATGACATTGATTTAAAAGTAGTTAAAGCTTATGAAATGGAAGAAATAAGTGTTGATTTAGATGATGCCTGGATTATAACTGGAAGTGCGCATTCTGTATATGATGACTTTGAATGGATAGATTATTTGAGGATTAAATTACGTCAAATGAAAGAAGCTAATAAACCTGTTTTAGGTATATGCTTTGGCCATCAGCTGATTGCTGATACTTTTGGAGGAAAAGTAGAATTGAATTCAAAGGGATGGGAACTTGGAAGTTGTCAAGTAGAATTAACAGATGAGGCTATGAATAATAAACTTTTTTCGGGATTGCCTAACCCTTTAGATGTATATCAATCTCATCAAGATGTAGTGTTAGCTATACCAGAGGATTCTATTCTTATGGCCAAAAATAGCATGGGTATTCAATCTTTTGTTTACGATGAGCAATTCTATGGGGTTCAATTTCATCCAGAGTTTACAAAGACCGTTATGGAGACTTATTTAGATATAAGATACAAGAAAGGAATTATAGACAATAAACCAGAAGTAGGTGAATCTAAAGATAGTCATAAGATATTAAATAATTTTATTGAAAAAATAGTAAAGTGAGGTTTAAGTGAAACATCCAATATTTAGTATTAAAAAATTAAAATATGATAGAAATAAAAAGACAGTTTTAGACATAAAAAAAATTGAAATACATAGAGGATCATGCTATGTTTTTTATGGAGATGTTGGCGCAGGAAAAACAACACTTCTTGATGTGCTATCAAAGAGACAAAAAGTATCTAATGATACTGTGTTTTATGAGCAGGAAGATATTAGTAAAATATCAAGCTCCAAATATTATCAAGATACATGCTTTGTCCCTCAAAATATACCACAACCTTGGTTTAAAATTAAGGTTAAGGATTATATGCTAAAAAAAATAAAATCATATAAGCATCTTACCAACCCTAGCAAGAAATTAAATGAGATGGTAAACAAGATGAAGTTAAATAGTTATCTTGATTTAGATTTTAAGTCTTTAAGTGATGGGGAACAGAGGTGGATACAGTTAGCACTATCCATTGCCTGCGATACAAAAGTATTATTTATAGATGGATTCGGTCAATATTTAAGTGCTGAAAAAATGAGTATTTTATCAAAAATTTTATATAGAAAAATTAATTATGACGGAGTAACCGTTATTGTTTGTACTCATATAAGAGAGAGACTTTCAAAAATTGCATCAGTTTTTATACGCATGGATCATGGAAAGATTATAAGCGTACGCTCCCACAAGAAAAAAACATATAAAAAATAAAAAAATATATTTTTTATCATTATAATCTATTATAATTTATACCGACCGGTCGGTTTATATTATGATAGAAAATATAGCAAAAGAAGAAAAGAAAAGTAAAATCCTTGATGCCGCCTATTCTGTTTTTGTTGGGAAAGGGTATTCTGATACGACTATGGATGATATAGTAAAAGAATCCAAGATGAGCAAAGGGGCTATATATCATTATTATAGCAGTAAAAAAGATCTTTTTCTATCTTTGATTGATCACTGGGAAACCTACAGTTTTCCTGATTTTTATGCAAAAGGAGATAGAGATAAGAATGCTTCAGAAATATTAATGGATTTATCTGATATAGTATTAAATGTATTTAATAAGAGAAAACATGTATTTCTTGCTGAAGTTGAATTTTGGGCGCTTTCAAATAAAGATGATGATGTAAAACAAAAATCAAGACTTCTTTATAATAAGCTTCTTTATCTATTTGAATTAATATTAAAAAAAGGAATTCGTCAAAAGGAATTTGATGATATGGATACAAAAGTAGTGGCAATGACAATTCTAACCTCTCTTCAGGGGATTAACTGGTTTTGTTTGTATGAGGATACGGAAGTTACGGCTGAAAATTATATTAAGACGTCGATGGGTTTATTGATTAAAAGTCTTAAAAGGAGATAAAACAATGAGCGATGTTTCTATAGAAGAAAAATTATCTAAATCAAATGAGCAGAAAATTAATAATATAAATTATAATGATTTTACATCAAGAGGTGGTGCTTTTCTAATTGTCCCATTTGGTAAAGGTGCAATATTCTCTAGAGAAGATTTTAGTGAAGATCAGAAAATGTTTTTAACTGCAGCAGAAGAATTTGCTGTTAAAGAATTAGCTCCAATAAGTAAAGATTTGAATATATATAATAAAGATTTGACTTTAAAAGTATTTAGAAAAATGGGTGAATTAGGATTTGCGGGTATAGATATACCTGAAAAATTTGGAGGATTAGGATTAGATAAAACAACAGCATGTATTGTTGCCGAAGTATTATCTAAATGTAAAAGCGCATCAATGATGACAACTTTCTCAGCGCATACAGGAATTGCTACACTTCCTATTATATGGTATGGAAATGAGCAGCAAAAAGAAAAATATTTACCTAAGATGGCATCTGGTGAATGGATGGGATGTTACGCATTAACAGAGCCATCAGCTGGGTCTGACGCGATGGGAGGGACTACGAAGGCTGAATTGAGTGAAGATGGAAAACACTATATTCTTAATGGACAAAAAATATATATAACAAATGGTTCTTGGGCGGATGTTTGTGTTACGTTTGCAAAGGTGAACGGTAAATATACTGGATTTATCGTTGATAAAAACTGTGAGGGGTATGTTATAGGTGAGGAAGAGAAAAAAATGGGTATTAAAGCATCTTCTACTGTTACTCTTTATTTTGAAAATTGCAAAGTTCCGATTGAAAATGTATTAGGAGAAGTTGGCCAAGGAGGTCCGATTGCTTTTAATGTTCTTTATACAGGAAGGTATAAACTTGGAGTGACTACGGTTGCTGGTGCAAAGTATACAATATCAGCTGCTTTAGATTTTGCTAATGAGAGAGAACAATTTAGCCGACCTATTTCAAAATTTGATATGATTAAGAAGAAATTTGCAAATATGGTTACAAGAACTTGGGAAGCTGATAATGTCAACTATATGACTTCTGGGTCTATCGATAAAGAAATAGCTAAGGTAGACAGCGAGAATGAAGATTATTATTTGCATGTTCAGAAAATTATTGAAGACCATTCTATAGAGGCTTCTATTTGTAAGGTTATAGGTTCAGAGACATTAGCTTATGTGGTTGACGAAAGCGTCCAAGTATTAGGAGGTGCAGGCTTTATTGAGGAGTATGGTATGGCCGGAGTCTATAGAGATGAAAGGATAAATAGAATTTTTGAGGGAACCAATGAAATAAATAGATTGCTAATATCTAGCATGACTCTTAAAAAGGCAATTCTTGAAGAATTACCTTTAAGGGATGCTATATCTATGCGATCTAAGAATTGGTTAAGTGAGATAAGTAGTAACAGTCAATTCTCAGACCTAGAAAATGTTGTTGAATATTGCCGATCAGCTACCCTATTTATATTAAATGAATTGATTTTAAAATATGGTCAAGATATGAAGAATCATCAATGGGTATTAGAACCTTTTGCTAATATGATATCTTCTCTTTCTATCGTTGATACTGGCTTAAAAAGAATCGAAAAGATAGATTCAAATACTGAGAATTTAGAAGTATTAGAATTATCTATATGTCAACAGTATACTATGCTAAGCACTGAAATGACTAAAATTCTATCTCACATACATTCTGGGAATGAATTGCAAAATATTAATAAAATGATACAAGATTACCAANANCAGCTAAACTATTATCCAGATGAGATATCTTTAATGGANAANGTTGCTGCAAGACTATATAAGCANGGCAAATATTATCTTGATTAATTATAGGAGATTATATGAGTAAAGATACATTTATTATTGATGGACTAAGAAGCCCTATCGGATTAAAAANTGGAAATTTAGTNGGAATGAGGCCAGATGATTTNGCNTCGAATGTAGTTAAAGGNCTATTGGAAAGGAATTCNTCTATTAATCATCAAAATATAGAAGATGTTGTGATTGGATGTGCATTTCCAGAAGGCTCGCAAGGAATGCTTATGGCAAGAGGGATATCTATAATGGCTGGAATTCCTAAAGAAGCAGGAGCAAAAGTTGTTAATAGACTTTGCGGTTCTTCTATGGATGCTGCTCATCAAATTAGTCAAGCTATAGATAGCGAGGATATTAATTGTGGTATAGCTGGAGGAACAGAAGATATGTTTGGAGTTCCTATGGGTGGCTATATGCCTAGTTTTAACCCCGTTTTATTTGAAGAAGAATATTATATAGGTATGGGAGAAACGGCGGAAAATTTAGCTAAAGAATTAGATGTATCTAGAGAAGACCAAGAGAATTTCTCTATTGCTTCTCACAATAAGGCTTTAAAAGCTATTACGGATGGTAAATTTGATAATGAGATTCATCCAATTGTATTNAATGAAAATACAGTTGATAAAGATGAGGGACCAAGAACGCCTGATGTAGAAAAAATGAAAAGCTTGGATCCTGCATTTGATGCGGATGGAACAGTGACTGCTGCAACATCAAGTCCTATATCAATAGGAGCTTCTGCTTTATTACTTGGAAGTTCAAAGTTTATATCAGAGAACAATGTTAAGGCTAAATATAAAATTGTATCAAGGGCAGTAGCTGGGGTGGATTGGAAAACNATGGGGGCTGGCCCATTGCCTGCTTCAGAGAAAGCTTTAAAAAAAGCAGNGATGGAATTATCTGATATCGATGCAATTGAACTTAACGAAGCATTTGCNGCTCAATCTCTTTATGTTATTAGAAAAGGTGGCTGGGATGAAAGTAAAATTAATTTAAATGGTGGAGCGATTGCATTGGGACATCCATTAGGATGCTCAGGTACAAGAATAATGATTACTTTGATGAATGTAATGGANCAAAATGATTTAAATACTGGACTTGCTACGATGTGTATAGGGACGGGACAGGGTATTGCAACAATAATAGAAAGGGTTTAAAATGTCATTTGAAGTTAAGAAGGTAGCTGTTTTAGGAACGGGTGTAATGGGAGGTCAAATAGCAGCCCATATATCAAATGCGAATATTGAGGTCCTTGCATTTGATATGGATCAAGAAACTGCAGAGAAAGGGTTAAAAGGAGCACAGGAAATAAAGCCTGCAGCTTTTTATAATAAAAAAAATGCTAATTTAATTACTCCTCTNAATTATAATGATCATATATCAAGAATTTCTGAATGTGATTGGGTAGTTGAAGCTATTTCAGAGAGGATTGATTGGAAAAAAGACTTNTATAATAAGGTTTCTNAACATNTATCTGACAATGCTGTATTGACATCAAATACTTCGGGCATATCACTTGCTGAATTATCTGAAGATATGGANGATAATCTTAAGCAAAGATTTTTTATTACTCATTTCTTTAATCCACCAAGATATATGAAGTTAGTTGAGATTATTTATCCAGATAATATCAATAAAGATTTAATGAATACGATTGTCGATATTTTAGAGAATNATCTTGGNAAGGGAGTGGTCCACGCAAAAGATACACCTAATTTTATTGCTAATAGAATNGGTGTCTTTGGAATGATGAAAGTTCTTGAAGTAGCAAAAAAAATGAAGCTTAGTGTAGAAGATATTGATTTCTTTACGGGCTCTTTAATAGGAAGACCTAAAAGTGGAACCTTCAGAACAGCTGATATTGTTGGTTTAGACACAATGGTTTATGTTGGGAAAACNGCTTATGATAAATGTGAAAATGATGAGTCCAGAGAAACGTTTAAGCTTCCAGATTATATTCAGAAAATGATTGANAATAATTGGTTGGGTCAAAAAACAGGTCANGGTTTTTATAAAAAAATTGAAAAAGGTGTNATTCATTCTATCGATTTAGAAACTTTAGAATATACTCCTCAAAANAAAAAGAAATATCCAGGTGTTAGGCTTGCAAAAGAGTATGTNTCNTTGGATGATAGAATTAGAAAATTAATTTATTCAGATGATCCNGCTGGTGAATTTACATGGGAAACAGTTTCAAGNACTCTTATATACTCTGCNNATAGATTAAATGAAATTGCTGATGATATATATAGNATTGATAGATCNATGCGATGGGGTTTTGGTTGGGATAAAGGTCCTTTTGAAGCTTGGGATATTATAGGATTAGAAGATTCTGTAAATAGAATGAAAGATGAAAATAAAAAAGTTCCTAATTGGNTTNATANTATGCTTTCNTCTGGNCATACTAGCTTTTATAAATATATTGATGGAGAACTTTGTTATTANAGTCCTAATGATNATGACTATAANAAAGTCCCTTTTTCTNATAAGGAATTAACATTTTTATCAAAGAAAAGTAAAAATAATTTAATTAAAAAAAATTGGTCTGCATCTGTCGTTGATTTAGGTGATGAGATTGTTGGAGTTGAATTTCATTCTGTTTTAAAAGAGGANCTAAACCCTATCGATGGATCTATAATGGAAACATTNAAATTTGCTAGAGATTGGACTATAGAAAATAATTATAAAGGAATGGTTATTTCAGGCGATGGGAAGAATTTTTCTGCTGGAGCAAATCTTAATATGATTCTTGATTTTTCCGAAAAGAAAGATTGGAATTCTCTTGAGAATGTAATCAATCTAATGCAAGGATTAATGCAGGAGCTTCGTTTTGCNCCATTCCCNGTGGTAGCAGCACCTTTTGGATTAGTGCTAGGTGGTGGATTTGAAACAATAGGAGCATGTGATCGAATTGTTGCAGCAGCAGAATCGTATATAGGACTTGTTGAAGTTGGTGTTGGATTAATTCCNGGCGCTGGAGGNAATCTTAGAATGATATCAAGATTAACTAAGAAAATAGATACAATGGTTCCTGGAGCATTTCCAATTGTCCAGCAAGCCTTTGAAACAATTGGATATGCAAAAGTATCATTTTCTGCTAAGCAAGCACAGAGTTATGGCTATCTTNAAAAAGATGATATTATAGTCGTTAATAGAGANCATCTATTAAATGCAGCTAAAGAGGAAGCTTTATCAATGGCTGAAGGCTATAAGGCTCCTGAGATTGAGTCTTTTAAGCTTCCAGGTGTTAGTGGAAGACTTGCGATTAAAACTATGGTTAANGGTTTAGTTAAAACTAAAAAATTAAGTGAGCATGATGCCCTTATTGCTGAAAAATTATCCCATGTCCTTACGGGCGGAGATAAAGGTGGTCCATTTTCTCCAGTAGATGAGCAGTATCTTCTTGATATTGAAAGAGAGGCTTTTATTAGCCTTTGTGGGGAACAAAAGACNATTGATAGAATTAAATATATGTTAGCAAAAGGAAANCCTCTGAGAAACTAAAAGAAATACTAGACAAGAAAAACAATATTAAATACCATTATTGTTTTTCTCCTTGAAAGGGGGCCTCTAAGGTCCCCTTTTTTATTTGNAAAATAAATTTTTCAATACATAGCCAGCGATATCTGGATTNTCTTTTAATCGTCTAACAGAGTACTTATACCAATCTTCTCCAAACGGGACATATANTCTAACATTGTATCCACTATNAAGATGTTTTTNATTCCAGCCTTTCATGGGGACNCCATAGAGTACTTGNAATTCNAATTTATCTTTTTGAGGTTTCAGCTCATNTATAAGTTTGTGTATTGACGTTAAAAGANNAGTATCNTGAGTTGCAATTCCAACATATATATGATTTTCAAATGCATATCTTAAAATTTTAAGATAATTATCATTTATTTTAGTTCGATTGTTGATGCATATCTCATCGCTCTCTTTATAAATCCCTTTGCATAGCCTAAAGTTNAGATNNTGTTTATCTAGTTTCGCGATATCATCATAGGTTCTATGCAGGTATGCTTGAAATACTGTTCCTATTTTTTTTGTTTTTTTTCGTTGCTCTTGNAAAGATTTTATAGTGAAATCTGTATACTTTGAGCTTTCCATATCAATTCTTAAAAAATTATCAAACTGATCTGANGTNGNNATGATTTGTTTNAGATTANTNTTATATNTATCTGTATCAATATCAGCNCCAATATGTGATGGNTTTANAGATATATTNCAATCTAATTTTCTTTTATTTATTTCATTGTATAAATCAATATACTGCTNGGTGATATCATTTGCNGTATCAANATCTTTTGTATGCTCTCCTAATATATCAAGAGTNACTAGATANCCCTCTTTATTNAGTAATTCTATAGCNTTGAANGCCGAATTNTTATCCGTCCCAGCNACATATCTTTTAGCAAATTGATAGGTTATAGCTTTTGGAAAAAANGGAATNAGCTTAGATATTAAAGTATTAAAAGAAAACATNTAAAAATTTATCAATTAGATTCTGTTAAAACCAATCTAAAAAGATATATTATTTTTGTAAATTTAATTACATGTATAAGCTTTTATTTATATTATTGTTTATTTATTCATGCTCAGATGATAACTCTTTAGA